>CAUONQ010000001.1:0-19295 GCA_963456995.1 uncultured Campylobacter sp.
GCGATAAACTACGTTTATCATCTTTAACTCGTTGCGCGCGTCCGCGCCCGTAGCTTCGTTGATCGAGTAGAGATTAAACTCGCTGTGCTCGACCATGATAAGACGCTTTGCGCCGAATTTCAAGCACTGCTTGCAAATTTCGCTTCCTATCGTGCCGCCCGCGCCCGTTACCAGCACGATCTTGTCTTTGATAAAATTTTCAATCGCCTTGGTGTCGAGGTCTTTGGGCTTGCGCGCGAGCAGATCCTCGATTGATACGTCGCGGATCTTTTTGCTCTCATCCTCCAAAAGCGAAAAGAGCTTGATATCCTTTAGCCCGTATGCAAACAGCTCGTCGTAGAGCTCCTTTAGCTCGTCCGGATACAGCGCTAGCGCGATGATTGCGGTTTTGGCGCCGCTATCTTTGATCATCTGCGGAATTTCGCTCTTGGCTCTGACTACGTAGTTTTCGCAATACGTCCCTACTAGCTCTGCCCGTCCGTCCACGACGCCCACGGGGTAGTAGTTGATATATTTTTGCCGCATACCTTTTAGGACGTGAAAGGTCTTGCTCGTAGCGCCTACGACGATGCAGGGCTCGTTATTCGTGATGTTTTTCTTCTCGCTTAAAAACATCCGCTTTGAAATTCTAATCCCACCGATTAAAATAAACGAGATCGCCGCATCGATGATGATGACCGAGCGCGGGAATGGGTTAAAAATTTTACTCGCTAGAAAAAACAGGATCAAAAAGGTAAGCGCCGCCATAACGTGCGCATAAAAGAGCTTTCTTGCTTCGTATAGCCCGAAAAATCTCCACGGAACTAAATAGATCCGCAAAAACCAAAAATAGAAAATTTTAATCGCAGTAAGGCTCGAGGCGCTAAGCAGCGCGCCTTTATAGAATTCGTTCGGTATATCTCCGCTAAATCGCAGCAAAAACGCAATATAAACGGAGAGGATCGAGATAAAAATATCTCCTAGCAAAAAAAACGCGAAGCGGCTAAATTTAGTGGGCTTTAACAGCATCAGATGTTTTCTTTTACGATTTTTACGACGCGCTCAATCGTCTCGTCGCTCATATCGGTGCCGCTAGACAGGCAGATGCCGCGACTAAACATATCCTCGCTCGTGCCGTCAACTACGCTAAGTGCGCCTGCGAAGATGCTTTGCAGATGCATCGGCTTCCAAAGCGGACGAGATTCGATGTCGGCTTTATTTAGAGCGTCGATAACCTTTAGATGGGCATCCTTTTTCTTAAATAGAAGCGTCGTAAGCCATCTGTTGCCCTCGCCACCTTCTACTTCGGGCATAAACTCCACGTCGGTGCCTCTAAACAGATCCTCGTAAATTTTAAAAATTTCGCGTTTTCTCTTTACACGCTGCGGCAAGACCTCCATCTGGCCTACGCCGATAGCTCCTAAGACGTTGCTTAAGCGGTAGTTGTAGCCGTAGTCCTTGTGCTCGTAGTGAAGCAGCGGTTCGCGCGCTTGGGTGCTTAAAAATCTAGCCTTAGCCACTAGCCCCTCATCGTTTGAGATCAGCATTCCGCCGCCTGAGGTAGTGATGATTTTATTGCCGTTGAAGCTTAACGCGCCGCATTTTCCGATACTGCCAAGTGCTTTACCCTTATAAAATCCCCCCAGCGCCTCTGCGGCATCCTCGATAACATCAATGCCTTCGTTCGCGCAAATTTCGCATATCTCATCCATCTTCGCAGCCTGTCCGTAAAGATGTGTGACGACGAGCGCCTTTGGCTTTTTCGGAGATTTTTTAATCGCTTCTTTAAGCAGCCTCGGGCTTAAATTCCAACTCTCGTCGCTGTCTATCAGCACCGGCACGCAGCGCTCGTAAAATATCGGATTTAGCGACGCCATGAAGGTAAACGTGGATCCCAATACCACGTCGCCGTCCTTTACACCGCTGCAGCGAAGCGCTAGATGAAGCGCCGCCGTGCCTGCGTTTAGCGCCAGCGCGCTGCGCGTGCCAGTATAGGACTTCACTGCGTCCTCAAAGCGATTGACATATTCGCCCAAAGGCGCGATATAGTTGCTCTCAAATACCTTTTTTATATACTCAAGCTCATCGCCGCCCATATTTGGCGGGCTTAAAAATACTCTTGCCATCTCTATCCTTCCTTGATTTAAAATTTAACCTCGCGCGTCGCAAGGCTAAATTTAGCTTTCGGCATAAAATTTAAATGCTCGGATTTTATCACTTTTAATGCTATAAATTTTAAATTCAGCCATTTTTTTTAATCACGCGAGCGGGCACGCCTACGGCTACGCTGTCGCTAGCTATGTCACGCACGACCGCAGCGCCCGCGCCGATGATGCAGCGCTGCCCGATACTTAGCCTCTGAATGACGCTGGCACCGATACCGATGTGCGAAAACGCCCCCACCTTCACGCCGCCCGCAAGCGCCGCGTTTGGGCTAATGTGCGCGAACTCGCCGATCTCGCACTCATGCTCGATTACGACGCCTGAGTTGATTATCGCGCCGCGACCGATTTTAGCTCGCGCGTTTATTACGGCGCCGGGCATTACAACCGCGCCCTCGCCGATAGCGGCGCTTGGGCTTACGATCGCACTTTGATGAATTAGCGTCGCTATCTCAAAACCCGCGCGCGCTACCTTCTCTTGTATCTTTGCGCGGGTTTTATTATCGCCGATTGCGATTATTACGGGATGCTTCGGCAGATCCTCGCTAAATTTCAGCCCCGCCGCGTCGTCTAAAAAAACGACCTCGCTAAATTTAGCCCCGCGCGCAGCTAGCGCGACGTCCGCGACTACTAGCCCGTGTCCGCTCGCGCCGTAAACGTAAATTTTAGTTGTGCCCATTAAATTTCTCCGTCGTCGCCATGCCCTCTTTATTCACGCCCTCTTTCGCAAGCACTTTTTTAATCGTCAAAAGCGCGATCTTAAGATCGAGCGCGAAGCTTAAATTCTGCGCATAATACGTGTCGAACTCAAATTTTTTCTCCCAGCTGATCGCGTTGCGACCGTTTACCTGCGCAAGCCCCGTGATGCCAGGGCGCACGCTGTGTCGCAGGCTCTGCTGCGGCGAATAAAGTGGCAGGTATTCGATCAGCAGTGGGCGCGGCCCGATGAAGCTCATATCGCCCTTTAGCACGTTGAAAAGCTGCGGCAGCTCATCCAGGCTTAGCGCGCGGATCTTTTTGCCGTAATCGTTCAGCCGCGCTTCGTCTGGCAGAAGCTCGCCGTCCGCGCCGCGCTCGTCGCTCATCGTTTTAAATTTGTAAATTTTAAAAATTTGCTCATCAAGCCCAGGGCGAGATTGCGTAAAAATCGTGCTTTTGCTAATGTGTTTGCGGATCAAGAACCACGTAAGCGCCATCACGGGCGAAACCAAAATGATCAAAACCAAAGCTGCCGTAAAATCGAGCGCGCGCTTTAAAAAACACCTATACATCGATAAATTTCCTATAAACCTCTAAATATTTTTCCGTGACGATCTTTTCGTCGTAATTTGCAAGCACCATCTCGCGCCCGTTTCGCCCTAGCCTCTCGCAAAGCGCGGTATCGTCTAATAAAATTTCGATCTTTCGCGCAAGACCCTCTGCGTCGCGAGTGTGGCAGATTAGACCGTTGACGCCATCCTGCACCGCTTCGACGCAGCCGCTGCAATCGCTTACCACGCAGGCTCGCGCCATGCTCATCGCCTCTAAAACCGTGCGCGGAAAGCCCTCCTTGTAGCTAGGAAGTGCCAGCAAGTAACTAGCCTTCAAAAGCTCTGGCACATCATTTCTGGCACCCAGATAATGCACCGCACCGCTTCGCAAAAACGCAGGATCAGCGGTGCTTTTATTACCAGCAAAACCCTCGCCCACAAAGACAAATTTCGCATCCGATCGATCTTTTAAAATTTCTGCTGCTTCGTAGAATTCTCTCACGCCCTTATGCCACATCGCGCGAGCTATCATCAGCACGATCTTTTTGCCGTGCAAATCCTCGCCCAGATCCGACGCACTAACGATTTTGGGATTGAATCTTTCAGCATCTACGCCTACACTTTTAATCCTTATGACCTTTTGCTTCGCAATAAGCCCGCGAGATAGCATATAATCGGGATCGGCATCGTTTACAAATACGCAAGCATCTGCCTGCGAAAATGAAAATTTATAAAGCTTCTCCAAAACCGCTCGCACAAGCCTTGTTTTAATATCATCGTCGATATAAAAGCTGCCCAGCCCCTCGACTAAGTTTATTACATATTTTATACCCGCCTCTCGAGCCGCCAGTGTACCAAACACGTTTGATTTATGCGCGGCTGTTTGCAGCAGGTCCAAATTTAGCCTCTTTAGCTCGCGCGCAAGGGCTTTGGTGTTGCTAAATACGGTAAGCGGATTTAAGCTAGCTCGATCAAGATCGTAGGTTACGGCATTAAAATCGCGCGCTAAATCCTGCGTATAAGCGCCACGAGGAGCAATTGCGAAAACCTCGTGCCCGCGCTCTTTTAAAGCCTGCATTATCGGGCGACGAAAGAAATGCAAGCTCATATCGGCATGGCTTAAAAACCCTATGCGAGCCATCTGTTGCATTCCTTGTTTAGCGTTGCAAGATTAAATTTCATAAATTTCTCCTTAGCTTGCGGCAAAATTTTATCTAGCGCTTTAATTTATAAACTTTAACAGCAGGGCTTAGGATCACAGGCTCGAATAGCTCGGGTCTATATCTTTCAAATACAAAAAGCTGAATGTAGCTCGAGTTTAGCATCGCTCTATCCATCAGCAAAAATCTCCCGTAATCGCGCATGAAAACCACGTAAAATTGCGCGCTGCTGTCCATATTAAACTCTTTTACCGAAAGCTTGCCGCTCGCGTCGTAGCTCGTTTCATAAAAGGTATTGATCGCAAATTTTCTGCCGCTATACTCTAAATTTAAAAGGCTCGGTGAGATCGAAAAGCCGTTGTCCATATGCACGCCGCTTTGATCCTGAACGAACCTATCGCTCGTTATGAAAAACAGCTCACTTAGCTGCTTGCCGTCGGTAATGTCAATATTTGAAAACTGCGTGACGACGGGGAAGATATTCATCATGCGATCGGGCAGGATGTAGTAGATGTCGCGCGTAGGCTTCGGTGGCTTAAAATCAGCCAGTCCCAAGCTTAAGATAAAATCATTTACATCAGTCGCGTTGTAATCTTTTAAAATTTGCTTTAACTTGTTTGGAATTTTTTCGCTATATCCGCGCTCGGTGTATTCGACATCCAGGCGCGCCATATTTGCGGAACTCATCTGATCTTTAAAAAGTGCGAAACTAACGGGGAAATTATCGTTGCCGAGGTGTTTGCCACCGTCGATGAGGGTCTTTACATCGCTGTAATAGCGTATGCCATATCCGTAGTCCCACCACGAAAGGGCGTAATCCTCGCGCTGCGCCTTATCTTTGAGCTCGTCAAGCACCCGCACCTCGCTTTGATAAAAGACCGTATCGACCTTATACGAGACGATGTGCTGCCATGCGGGGTAAATGGCAAGCGCCGTCAAAATAAGCAGTATCGCGCGCCCTGCGATCTTTGGCAGATCCAAGCGCTTTACGCAAAAATACAAAATATATCCAAAGCTCAGCCCCATCACGCCCACGGCATAGATCGTAAATCTAAGGCCCGCTTTGTTTGCCGCAAAGCCCAAAAGCAGAAGCGGGATCGAGAGCAAAAATTCCTTATGCCTAAAACAAAGCACCAAATATCCGATCGCTGCGATCACGAAAACCGCGACGTGCGAGCTGATGCGCTCCATAAAGATATTAGTTGGCACGATGCCCGATTCTTGGATTGTTTGATTGACGTTAAAAAAATGAAATGCCGTATCGGCGTTGTCCGCAAAGGAACGGAAGATATAAAATTTCGCCTGAAAGATGATCGGGCTAAGACCTCCGTTTGCGACGAAAAAGACTACGGCAAGCGCGCCGATAATCGCTAAAATTTTAAAATTTAATAGCTTTCCTCTAAACGCAAAGAGCCAAAATAGCGCAAGCGAGATTAAAATTTTAGCTACCAAAGGCGTGGAGCAAAGCGCGATCAAAAAGATAATCATCGCTTCGTAATTTACCGCACTTTTTCGCTTAAAAATCAGCGTATAAGCAAAAAATGCGGCGAGCATCATGGAATTTAGCGAAAAGCTGGACGGATACCACCACATATAAAATATCACAAACGCGCCCAGCCAAAACAGCGTGCTGCGCGAGCCGCGTGTGCAAATGCGGATGAGCGCCCACAAAATACACATCGCAAGCACGATATTTAGCATATCGGTGTCGTAATACCCCGCCATAGTGCGGTTGTAGTAGCTATTCGCCACGCTCGCGACAAGCGCGCCGATGAAGCCCGCACGCATGCAGCGAAACTCACTTGAGATAAGCAAGATCGGCACTACGATGAGCGAGCTAAACAAAGCCGGCAGATAAACGAAGATCGTCTCGATTTTAAAGGGCAAAATTTCAGCCAAAAACGCCGTCACGATCGAAAGCGGCGCGCTAAAGTAGCTAAGATCGTTGGGCTGATGAAAGCCAGCGAGGCGGTCGCGCGCGCCCTCTGCAAAGGCATAGCCGTCGTTTGTGTTTATCATCAGCTCGCCATCCCAAAAGAAGTAGTTCACAAAGCCGCTCGCCCAGTGCACCCACCACATGCGAAACGCCACGCTAAAGGCAAATGCGAACACAATCATCAGCAAAATATGCTTGGAAAACTCATAATTTTTTATAAAGCCAAAAATTCTGCGCCTGGCAGGGAGCACGCCAGCTGACTGATTTTTAGAATTTTGGGAATTTTCTGCTGTGGGACTTTTAGAATTATCAGAATTTATGCCGTTTGTAGAATTTAAAGCGCTTGCGGAATTCGCATTTTTAAATTTAGCCAAATTAGCGGCTTTTGCGGAATTTTTATTTATAGAGTTCGCAACGCCAGCGGAATTTTTATTTGTAGAATTTTTGCTAGTGGAATTTGCAGTGTCCTTTAAATTTGAGTTTGTAGAATTTGCGCCTGCGGAATTTTTAGAATTTACCGAAGCAGAATTTTGTCCGCTTGATTTTTTAGCCTTTTTGGATTTTTTTTGTGCTCGCATTTTTGCAGAAGCAGCGCGCGCTTTATCGTCGCTTAAATTTTTAACGCCGACTTGCGCGGAATTTTTGCTCGCAGAATTTTTTGCATCAAGCGCGGAATTTTTATCGCTCTGAGGCGCGGTATCCTCACTACCCTTAAGCTCGGCATTTTCGCCGCTAAAATTCTCTCCGCCGCCTGCGGAATACTCTGCGTCAAAATTTCCCTCACTAGCGAAATTTTCGCTTAAGGCAGCTTTGTCGGCACTCATTGATTGCGCGCCTTTTTGATCGTCCGATCCTTCGTCGATCTCTCTGACGCTAAAAGCCTTTTTTTCTTCACCCACGCCTATTTTCCTTCGTCGATTTGTTCTATTTTTGCGATCAGCTCGCTTGCTATCCGTTTTTTATCGAAAAACGAGGCTCTAATTTTAGCCTTTTTCTCATAAAATTTTACATAATTTTCATCATCCAGCGCTTTTTGCATCGCCGCTTGGGTGCTTTCTAGATCGTTTACTCCCACTAGCACGCCCCATTCGCTTTGCCCCATAAGCTCGCGCGCGCCGCTTTGATGATCGCTTGAAATTACGAGCTTGCCGCACGCAAGCGCCTCGATGAGCGCGTTTGAAAACCCCTCAAAAAGGCTTACGAAGACGAACGCATAGCATCTAGCCATATATTTATACGGGTTTGCGTCAAAGCCCAAAAGCTTCACGCGGTCGCCCAAGCCGAGCTCCTCTATCAAAGCCTCAAGCTCGGCTCGCAGTACGCCGTCGCCCAATATCAGCAGGTCTTTGTCGTTATTTTTTAAATTCGCATACGCGCGGATCAAAAGCGCGTGGTTTTTACCCGCATCGAGCCTGCCTACGCTTAGGAAAAACGGCTGCTGCTGCGCGATAGGCTCGCTAGCTTTGCGGCCGATCTCATCAAGATCGATCGCGTTATACAGCACGCTCATCTTGCGCTCGTCAATTCCGAAATTATCCGCCAGATCGCGCAGATTGCCGAGCGAGTTTGGAAAGATAAAATCAGCCTTCGGATAGAGTTTGCGCAGCAAAAATTTTGAAATTTTGGATTTAAAGCTCGGCTCTTTATACAGCACCGACGGCGTCGAGCATTCGTTAAAAATCATCGTTCCGCGTAGCCCGTAAACTCGCGCCAGCGCCGCTACGTAGCAAGGGCGGTTCATCCAAACGAAGTGGATGTCGATACCTAGGCGCTCGCATAGTTTTTTGTACCTAAGCGCCAAAAACGGCAGTTTTGCGAGCTTCAGCAGTCCGTTTTCAAAAGGGGCTGATTTTTCGATGAAATGGATCTGCACGCCGCTTGGAATTTCATAAAAAATCCTCTCATTCATCAGCACCAGATGCACTTCGTAGCGTGCCGTAAGCTCGCCTAAAAGGTTGCTTACGACGCGCTCTGCGCCGCCGCCGCCCATCGAATAGATAAAAACGCTTAATTTCTTCATCATTTACCTTTTAAATATCGCTGCCGCGCCCTAAATTTAAGCTTCACGCCTTTTTATGCGAGCATACGCCGCGCCGTTTAAATTTAGCGCGTTTTGCGCCGCGCCCAAGCGGCTAAATTTCATCGCGCGATGCGGCTTTATAAATTTAAAAGCGCCGTTTTGCTCGGGCGCAAGACGCTATCTTAGCACACCGAAGTTTAAATTTATCTCCGCGCGCCGCTAGGGCATTGATAAGCGGCTGCTATTTGCGCGCAAACCGATCGATCAAGCCCTGCCAGAGCTTAATGATGCGCTCTTGCGAAAACTCGTCTAAATTTTCATTTGCATTTTGCACGAGAGCGTCTCGCAGCTTCTCGTCGCTCATTAGAATTTCAAGCTTGCTCGCAAGTTCATTCGTATCGCCGCATTTAAACAAAATGCCGCTAAAGCCGTCCTTTATGAGCTCTTTTGCGCCCGCCGTATCGCTGCTAAGCCGTGCGCAGCCGTAAAACGCAGACTCGATCAGCACGTTTGAAAGCCCTTCATTAAGCGAGCTTAGCACAAAAATTTTGGCTTCTTTATACAGCTCGCTCACGTCCTGTTTGTGCCCTAAAAATCGCACTTCAAGCCCGAGCCGCGCCACGAGCTCGCGCAAGCTTTCGCGCAGCGAGCCGTCGCCTGCGATTAAAATTTCCCACTTCGCAAGCAGGCTTTTATCGATCCTGCTTAGCGCGTCAAAGTAAATTTCATACCCCTTTACGGGCTCGAGCCTACCGACGCTTAAGATCACGTTTCGCTTGGCGTCTTTGGCATCGCAGATCTCGCCGAAAAAGGGGTTATGCACGACGAAGCAGTTTTTGACAAATCGCGAATAGTACTCAAAGTCCGAGCGCGTAAGCACCGTAAGCGCGTCCGCTTTTTTGTAGCACAGATCGCGCACGCGGCTCAAAAGCCCGCTTGGCAGATAATCGTGCGCGTTGTGCTCGGTCGCGATGAGCGGGATGCCTAGCCCGAAGCTTGCGATCACGCACGCTACGTTCGTCCAGTCCATAAAGCTGATGATGACGCTTGGGCGCTCGCGCTTGAAACACTCGCGCAAAATTCTGTATTTATCAAACCTGCCGCCGTTTTTATAAACATCCAGATGCAAAAATTTTATCTTTTCGCT
The DNA here is from genome assembly GCA_963456995.1 of uncultured Campylobacter sp. GTDB lineage: Bacteria > Campylobacterota > Campylobacteria > Campylobacterales > Campylobacteraceae > Campylobacter_B. The sequence continues at coordinate 9,655 of CAUONQ010000001.1, forward strand.
AAATTTATACCTGCCCTCGTCGTTTTCCAAAATCGCGATCGTAACGTCGTTTGCGCGCGCAAAATGGTTTGCCAAGACCTGCAGTACGCGCTCGGCGCCGCCGTTTCTAAGAGCCGCGATGACGAATAAAATTTTCATTTTAGCTTCCGATAAATTTTATAAAATAGCCGCAAAAGCGCGGGGCTAGCGTAAAACAAGACCATCATCAGCGTCTGCGTGCGGCTTGCATGCGCTGCGAAAAATCCAAAATCCAGCCGCTCGCGCACCAAAGCGTGCAGTAAGCGGATCTGATCCGCAGCTTCTGCAGCGCTTAAAGGAGAGCGGGGATCTGCGGTCTTTCTTTGCGACGCGGAATTTTGCTCGGAATTTCGCATATAATTTTGCCCGGCGGAATTTTTAACTGCAGAATTTTTACCGCATGCGCAAGATAAACTATCAGCTCCATGCAAATCCGCCTCTTTTGCCAAGCTGCACGTATTAGCCTTGGAAGGAGAAGTCGCATCCCCATCCAAGCCCGCAGCATCAAAGCTTGATTTGATGATTAAAAACGCCGTATTTAGCGCGGATTCGCAGCGAGTGAAATTAGCCTCGCGCGCCAAGCTTGGATAATTCGCAGCGATCGCCTCAGTATAGCGGCGCACCGCAGCGATGACCGCCAGATGCCTGCGCGCAAATGAGTTTACGGTCGAGCCCGCCCTTACGCGATAAAAATATAAAATTTCATCCGTGCACGCCGCAATAGAAGCGTTAAAAATATCGAAAAATATCGCTACATCCTCATAGATCTGCCCCGCAGGAAAGCGCAAAGCAGCGAAAATTTCACGAGCAAACAGCGCGCGCCAAACAGCGGTGCTAAAATACGGATCCTGCGTGCAACTGCGCCTAAAAAGCTCTTGCGGCGATATTTTATATTCTCCTTCATTGGCATTTGAATTTGCAGCTCCTCCTGGATTGCTAATCTCTTTAGAATTTTGATTTTCTTTAAAATTCAAAACCGCCTTGAAATTATTTATTTCGCTCTCGTCGCTAAATGCTGCGTAGCCGCACATAGCAATCTTGGTGCAAAATTTCTGCGTCAGGCGAAAAAGCGTCTCAATCAAATCAAGACTTATCAAATCGTCGCTATCTACGAAACTGATAAACTCCCCGCGAGCGATATCTAAAGCAGCGTTTCGTGCGCTAGCTTGCCCGCCGTTTGGTTTATGCAGCACACACACACGGGGATCGCGCGCGGCGTATTCGTCGCAAATCGCCTCGCTGCCATCATTTGAGCCATCATCTCCGAGCAAAATTTCTAAGTTCGTATAGGTCTGAGCCGCGATGCGCTCCACGCAAGCGCGCAGGAATTCTTTGACATTATAAACGGGAATGATGACCGAGATTAGGGGATTTTCGCTCATTATTCCTCCCTGTGTATCGTAGCGGCTATGAAATCCAGCCAGCGTCGCCCGATCGTTTCAATTTTAAAGCTCTCCTCGCGTTTGGAGGCGTTTTGCACGAGTCGCTCGCGTAGCTTCTCGTCGCTCATTAGAATTTCAAGCTTTTTAGCGATACTTGCGCTATCGCCTACAGGGCATAAAAACCCATCCACGCCGTCACTTATAAGCTCACTAGGACCTGCGATGCAATCTGTGGAAATTCTAGCGGTGCCGAAAAATATACTCTCCATCAAAATATTGCAAAAGCCCTCCATCTTGGAGGTTACGACTACGATTTTAGCGCGTTCATATAAGCTTTCGATATCGCGCACAAAGCCGATGAATTGCACATTTAAGCGCAGCTTCGCAGCTAGGCTCTCAAGGCTCTTTCGCTCCTCTCCGTCGCCTGCAATCACCACCTTCCACTCTTTTAAAAGATTGAAATCTATAAGCGCAAGTGCCTTAAGAAGGACATCAAAGCCCTTATAGACATTGAGTCGGCCGGCTGCTAGGATGATATTTTCTTTAGGCGGGCGAGCCTCTTTAGCATGGCTGATCTCAAACATCGGATTAGGCATAATCACGCGATTTTGCACATATGTGTAATGATCCAGATCAAATTTACTAAGCACGCTAAGACCTGCAGCCCTCGGATAAAAGATCCGCTTTAGCGCGCGCCAGATCGGACTTTTTAAAAAGCGATGATTGGTGTGTTCGGAGACGATGATTTTCTGCCCGACTCCAAGATTTGCGATAAGCGTAAGGACATTGGTATTATCTAAAAACGAGATTACGACGTCAAATTTACGACTTTTTAGAAGCCTATGCAAGGCTAAAATTTTATCGTAGCGCTTTTTTATATTGCCAAATACTCCTAAATCGCCCACTCCTAAATCCAAGCTAATAAGCTCGATCTTAGAATCTAGCGCGTAAAACGGCTCATCTGCGTCAAATTTTATCACACAGACTTCATTCTCGCGGCAGAAAAAATTTGCCAGCACGCTTAGCACGCGCTCGGCACCGCCCTTGCCTAAAGCAGAAATTACCATAGCTATTTTCATTTTATGAGCCTAAACTTGTTTTTAAAAATTTCATCGAGTCCTCTCTTTTACGGCGCAACGCCTCATTTACGCCATCCCAATCGATAGTCGAGTCCAAGCGCGCGTCTTTGGGATCTTGTAAAGCCCTATCTTCAAGCCCGAACAAACCTAAGAGCGAGCTGAAGCGCGACGCGCCGCGACTAGCATTAACGAGCACAAAAAACGGCTTATTAAAGATTATGGAAAATACGCAGCCGTGAAATGAGTCGGTTAGCACGAACTCCGCACTCGCAATAGCGCTTAACCATGCTTTTATGCCGATGCGGTTGCCGCGGTCGTTTACCTCAGCTATCTCTAGGCCGCTTTGCTTCTTTAGTAGATCCATCGCCGCTTCTGAGCGAGGCGATGGATCTAAAATATAGGCAAAGCCCTTGTGCTTGGGCGCATGGCTTAAAAATTTATCGTAAATCTCTTTATTAGCCAAAAGCGTAGGATCCAGTACCCAGTGCGCATCTACGCCAAAGCATTCGCGTGCAAGCTTTACACCATCGCACTCACGCACCGAAATAGCTTTAAATTTAGCCAAATTCGCAGCGTGAGCTTTTAAATCTGCGGGATTTTTAAGCCCACAGAGCCTATCTCCGCCGAAGCTTGCAGCATAGGCGATCCGCGTGCAGTTAGGCGGCAAAAATCCAAGGCTAAAGCAATCTGCAAAATCCGCAAAATAGCTAGGGCGAAAAACCTGATCGCTTCCTAAAATCACCGCTTCAAAGCGTTCTTTCTCGCACAGCGCTTTTAAATCCGCAAGCGTGCAAACAGGCGCGGTTAAAGGAATATTTTCCGATACAAACTCGCTAGTATCGCGCTCGTAAGAGGGATTAAATTTCGCGCCGCAAAGCTCCTTTTTAAGCGCGCATACCACTAAAAATTTAATATACGCAATCGATAGTTTACTTCTTTGCAGGCGCAAGTTTATGAGACGTGGCTTATGCCCTAGCCCCACTAGCACGCGGCTTAGCGCGTAAGCTTGTAAAATTCCGCCGTAATTATTTACTAGCGGCAGGGTAAAAATCCCGATCTTCATGCAAACTTCCTATAAATTTTATATGCCGCGATCTTTGGTAGCGCCAAAAGCGCTAGCATTTTATTCGCAGCGGCAATTTTTTTAAGCCTAGCAGCGATGAAATCATCACAATCAAAATGCGTAGCGCTATATCGCTGGATCTGAAGTTTCTGGCGCAAGATGTAACGCTTAAGCGGGTTTTTCACGCCGTGGAAAATTTCGTTTTTGCACTCCACCTGGCTTTGCTGCGAGCACTGTACCTCTGCTGCGGATATCCGCTCGCAAAAAATCGCCTCGCGCGCCTGCTTCGTAGGCTGCGAAAATAGCGTGTCGATCTGAGCTGCGCGCGTAATTACGAGCGATGTGCCGCGCCACTCGCTCATTTCGCTTTGCAGCCACGCATCCATTAGCACGACGTCGGCGCATTTAGCAAAAACGTCAGTGCAGGCGTTGCACGCAAGTGGGGTAAAAGCGCGCGAACTCCAGTACGCAAAGGCGCTACTACTGCGATCGTCTATCGCCTCGCTACCGTCTGTAGCGCGGAATTTAAAGCCAAAGCTCATCGCACTTTTGCCCGCGATTTTATATCTGTAATTAACTGCCGCTAGCTGCTTACGCTCTTTAAACGCAAGATCTGCCAGCTTATGCGTAAAACCAGCACCCTTGCCCTGTCCGCAAACCAGCCCAATAATAAAGCTTATGCGGGATTTAAGGCGCGGATTTTTGCTCGCAGCAAGCCTTAGGGCCTTAGCAAAGCACGGCAGCGCGCTGATCGCGTATCTACCCTTACGGCGCGACATCTCATTTAACACCGCTTCAAGCGTGAGCGGATAGTAAGCGGATGAGCGAGCGCGAGTAAGCTCATCGGCATTTTTTATCACGCTAAATTTAAATAGCGGCACGGAATTTTTGCCCACATAATTTCGCGCGTTTTTGGAATTCTCGCAAGCAAAATCCTGCGTTGATACGGAATTTTCACAAGAAGCTTTAGAATTCTGCGCGGAATTTTCATTTGTAAAATTCCGCGCGGAATTCTGCGTAAAATTTTCGCAAAAGGAATTTTGCGCACTCGTAAAATTTATAGAATCATCGTCTGCCAAATTCTGCGTTAAATTCGGAATTGCGGAATTCTGTTCGGAATTTCTGGTTGCGGAATTTTGCAAATTCTGCACCTGCGCTAAATTTTCGCAGGTAGAAAAACCGCACTTGTGATTTTGGGCTATAAAATCCCCTTCGTCCGCGGGCACGACACAAATCGCGTAATCAATGAGCCCGCGCGCAAAAAGCTCGCGAAAAATATAATCTCCCGCACCGCCGCTTGCACTGCTTAGGCGCTGCGCTTCATCTTTTTTGTAGAATTTGTAAGTGGCTAAAAATCTGCCAAAATCTGGGCTAAAGCTTTCCAACTCTGCATATGATTTAGAATTTAGCTCGTTTTCGAGCATGTCTTTTTCGTAAAACGGGCAGACTTTTAGACAAATATCACATTTGTCGCGACACCCTTCGCCCTCCTCGGGCGCGTAAAATCCATTGCCCCCAAGCCGCATTTTTAGCACGCTAAAAGGGCAGCTGCTCGCGCAGACGCCGCAGCCAATACAGCGGTCTTTCGTAACCACTTCGCTAATTACATTGAAGCTCAAGCTCGTCTCCTTATCTTAGCCGCAATGCCGCCAAAAATCGCGCGCTCGTAATCGTTCATCGCCCAAAAATACGCGCTTAGCACAAACATAGCCGAATAAAGCCCGCCGCAAATTAGCAAAAAGCTTACTCCGTGCAAGCCTAATGCGTAATTTATCACTAGGCTTACTGCAATTGCAGGAGCAAATTTTACTACCATCGCGCCGATATTTCGCCAGAATCTAGCGATGTCAAGTCCGATTACACGAGCATAGTAGATATTCATCACGCAGATATTTAGCAAGGTGATCGCAAAAGCCGTACCGCACGCAGCGCCCACGCCTCCGTAAGCCTTAGCTAGCGGGATAGAAATAGCGATGTTTACGAGCGTGACGCAAAACGCGGCGATTGAGCGGAATTTGACTTTATTTTTTGCCTGAAGCACGGCTAGGCCTAAATTTTGAATCAACGGCACGCTTACTGGAAGCACCAAAATAAGCGCGATTGCATATGAAATTTCATAATTTGCGCCAGCCCATAGCACGATAAACTCCCGCCCAAAAATCACCAAAAGCGACGCGATAAAAAATATCACGTAAAATTGCAGCCTGCCTATTTTGATAAATTCCGCGCTAAGCTCGGAATCGGTGGAGTTTGCAGAGACCATTTTGGCGATTTTAGGAAGCATTACACCGCTAATGGTAAGCGAAAGCGTGACGAAAGTGGCATTTATCGTGCTTGCTACGGCATACGTGGAGACCGCCGTAGCGCCTGCTACAGCGCCTAAGATAAAATTATCGACATTCCAGTTTACTTGATCGACTACGATGCCTAAAAATATAAAAAACGAGTAGCCAAAAATTTGCTTAAGCGTGAGGGCGTCGAAATTTCGTACGCTTATCACGGGCGAGACTTTGCGCTTGCAGTAGATGAAGTCCGCCGCGACGCAGATTAAATTTACCGCCGTAGCGATGATTACGATCGCGATAGCCTTATATCCCAAAAGTAGCGCAGGTACCGCAGCTAGCGGCAGAGCGATCGTGCGAAAGATCCCAATTAGCTTGATAAACACGAAATTCTCATGCGCCGTAAGGATCGACGAATAGATGCTAAAAGGAAAACTAATCGCTAAATTCGCAGTTAGCAGCATTAGCATAATGCGAATTTCGCTCATCTCACTAGCGCTTAGCTTAGCACCAAAAATCGCGTGCAGATTGGCTAGCAGCGCAGCTCCTGCAAGCACGATCACCGCGCTCATCACTAAATACACGCTAAAGATCGTGCCATGCAGCTTATGCATGCGCTCCACTTCGCCGCTTGAGGCATATTTGGCGGTATAGACCGTCACAGCATTGCCGAAACCCAAATCCAAAATCGCCAAATAGCCGATAACGCTACTCGCTAAAGAATATAGCCCAAACTCGCTCTGCCCTAGCGCCCGCAGGAAAAACGGCGTATAAACCAAAGTAAGTATCGTAGAAACAAAGATATTTACATACGATAGCACGACGCCGAGCTTACGCTGCGCGGCTTCGGGGGCGTTTAGAATTTTAAGCAAACAAGGCTTCCTTTTGCTCGCCGCTATTAAACGCAGCGGAGTAAAATTTTAAAATTTCAAATCGCACTTTCACGCTAGAACCTAGAGCTTCTTTTCCCAATTAAGCGCGCTTAGGATGATCTCATCCAGGCTCTCGTGCTCGGGATGCCAAGAGGTTTTGGTGCGAATTTTATCCGCGTTTGAGATGAGGCAGGCAGGATCACCGGCTCTGCGCGGAGCGATTTCCACTTTAAAATCCACGCCGCTTACTTTTTTAGCTTCATTAACGACCTCTTTTACGCTAAAGCCCGTGCCGTAGCCTACGTTAAAGACCGCACTGTCGTTACTTTGCAGATAATCAAGTACCGCCAGATGCGCGCTTGCGAGGTCTTCTACGTGGATGTAGTCGCGGATGCAGGTGCCGTCCTTGGTGTCGTAATCATCGCCGAAAATGCTCATTTTATCGCGCTTGCCGACGATCGTTTGAGTCGCTACCTTAATTAGATGCGTCGCGTTCGGATAGTTTTGCCCGATCGTGCCGTCGCTAGCCGCACCCGCAACGTTGAAGTAGCGCAAAATTCCATATTTAAAATTTGGATTTGCCGCGGCTGCGTCTTTTAGCACCCACTCGACCATCAGCTTGCTTCTTCCGTACGGATTGATCGGATTTTGCGGAGTTTCCTCGCTTACTTGCGGGATGTCGGGCTCGCCGTAGGTCGCCGCAGTGGAGCTAAAGATAAAGTCTTTCACGCCGTATTTGTTCGCAAGCGCGATCAAATTCATCGCGTTGGCGGTGTTGTTTAGATAGTATTTTAGCGGATTTTGCGTGCTTTCAAAAACCTCGATAAACGCCGCAAAGTGAATGATCGCATCAAACTTCTCGCGCTTAAAAAGCTTCTCGATTGCGGGAGTATTTTCTAAGCTCTCTTGCACGAACTCAAACTCGCCTATTTTGCGAAGCGCCTCGATCGCTCGCATCGAACCCTTGCAAAGATTATCCAGTATGACGACATCGTGACGGTTCGCTTCTAAAAGCGCCTTTGCGACGTGGCTACCGATATATCCCGCGCCGCCTGTAATTAAAATTTTCATCTATCCTCCTTCGGATCAAATTTATCAAAATACGCGATTATAGCCCCTTAGATTAAATCGCTGGTCGCACGCGCAAAAATACGGGGAAGCGCGGCTTTTTCTCGCGGGTTAGGTTTTGGTATTGATAGGTGATGATCGTGCCTACTTTAGGCGGATTTGCCCGCATCTCGTCGCTAAAGCCAGTGCCTACTTTAAATTTCGCTCCGCTACGTAGATCCACGCAGCTTAAAGAGCCCATCTTGCCCTCGTTTTTGCCGTAGCCGGGGTTGATCTTTACGACCTTGCAATCGCTATCGTGCGTCTTTTTGTATTTTAAAATTTTATCGCTGCGGCCGCTTTCATAAAGCGCGTTTGGATCGCGCAGCACGACCCCCTCGCCGCCAGCTGCGATGACGCGATCGAAATACGCCTGCACGTCGGCGTGCGTGCTTACCGGAGTTTGCTGCACGATGAGTAAATTTTGCGCGCCGCTTGAGGCGATAAAATTTCTTAAAATTTCCATCTTCGCGCTTAGGTTTTTCTGCTCCTTCGGCAGGTCAAACGCGTAAAATTTCACCCTGCTCCACCGCTCATCGGGCACGCTAGAAGAGACGATCGAGACGAGCTGCTCAAACTCTCCGCGCGCCGTATATAGCTCGCCGTCGACGAAAAACGGCGGAAAGCCCGCGCTCCAGCCCTCAGGAGCGTTTATGATCTTACCGCGCCTGGAGCGCAGATTACGCCCGTCCCAGATCGCGCGCACGCCGTCTAGCTTCTCACTAACGACCCAGCCCGTGATATTCATACCCGGGACGTATTCTTTAAGCAGCATCGGTTTAAATTTAACCTCATCTGCGACCGCGCCGCAGAGCAAAAACAGTGCGCAAAAAACCGCGCCTTTTAAAATTTTAAAAATTTCACTTCGCATATGCCGCTAACTCCCTTTCTATGAAATCGCAAAAAACGGGCGTATAGCTCATGCCCGCGCACTCTTTTTGCAAAAATTCGCCCATCACCGCGATGTAATTCAAATAATCGTCCTTGGTGATCTTGCCGCGCAAAAGCTCGTATTTTAAAAACAACCAGTAGGTGTTGAGCACGTCGGATCTGCAGTACTCGTCGATCTTGGCCTGCTCGCCGCCGTAATACAGCTGCAGGACCTGATCGCCGTGCACGTCGTATTTGCCGGGAAGGCCCACGCTGGCGCAGATATGATCGAGCTTGAGCCCCCGCACGGCGCCAAAATCGCTGATGTGATCTAGCAGATCCAGATGAAACCGCCCGTCGTAGCGGCTGCGGTAGTTCTCCCATTTGCTCTTGTTGTTATCGCGATCGTTCGTCTCAAAATACGCCGCGGCGCTTAGATCGTAGCACATCGCGCGCGCCATAATCATCGGCAGATCGAACCCGCGCCCGTTGAAGCTCACGAGCCGCGGATTAAAATCCTCGATGAAGGCTAGGAATTTTGCGATTTTATCGCGCTCGTTCTCGCCATCAAGCGTCGAGACGCGCAAAAATCTGCCGAATCCGTCCGCCATCACGGCGCTAATGCTAACGACGCGGTGGAAGCAGACGGGCAGGAATTCGCTGCCGGTTTTTTCTTTGAAAATCTCCATCGCCCTAAGCGAGAGCAATTTGTGGTTTAAAATTTTGCTTTTATCTGCGTTAAAGATCGGCTGCTCGCCGTAAATTTTAAAATTTAGCGCGTTTGACGCCGGATCTTGCACGGAATTTGAAGCGATATTTTCGCTCTTTGAGCTTTGGGATGCGAAGCTTCGGGACGTAGAGCTTTCCGCTGCAAAATTCTGAGGCGCAGAGCTTCGGAACGTAGAATTTTCCGTCGCGGCGCCCTGTGCCGCGGAGCTTTGAGGCGCAATATCGTCGTAGGTTAAATT
>CAUONQ010000002.1:0-16513 GCA_963456995.1 uncultured Campylobacter sp.
TTGCTAATTTTAGGTCTTTGCGCTTTTTTAAACGAAGAGAATTTAAATGGCGCAAATTCAAACGCTACGAAACCAAACATCACCGCGGTAAAAGAGCAAAATTCTACCGATTTGGCGATTAAAGAGCCAAAGACAGGTGCGCAAAGCCCAAACGCTAAAAAGCAAGCTGTAATGAAACCTGAAACATCTAAAAGTCCTACCGCAGCAATGCAAAAAAGCGCCACAGAAGCAAATTCTAGCGCCAAAGTAAGCGTCGCCAAAAAAGCCGTGGGCGCGCAGCTCTCGCAAACCGAACAAAAAGCTCCTGCGCCCAAAGCGGGCATTGGCGCTCCTTCGCAGGTTATAAAAACGGAGCTGAACTCTTCTGCGCAGCCTTCAGCTGCGACGCTTCCGCCTCCTGATGAGTTACCGATCGTGCCGGAAGTAAGCGAGCCAAATTCTACGGTAGCGCAAAATTTCAAGGCGGCACAGAATTCTACAGCTCAAAATTCTACGGTGCAAGACTCCACTATGAAACAAAACGCGCAATCTGCTTCGCAAAATTCCAATCCGGCGCAAAGCTTTGCCGCCACGCCACAAAATACGCCCGCGCCTAAAAATTTCACGCAGCAAACCTTTGCGCTTCCTTCAGACGCCCTTACGATCGAAAGCCTGATCGTGCGATATAGGGACGACGATGGAGCTCTGCATGAAAAGATCGTTGATATCAATCGCTCGATTGATTGGCACGATGATTTCGTGCTAAGCGCGAGCGCCAAACCTGCGCTACATAGGGCGCTAGATGTCTCGGTTACTTCGACTGATCCAAATTTACAAAAGCAAGTCTCGCAAAGTGGCATCACACCTAGCTTCGCGCCGCGCCTAGAGCTGCCGCTAGAGACGCTTAAATTTGACGACGGATTAAAATTTGTCATTCGCAAAGACAGCGTGCAGCTCATCACCGCAGATGATTTCAAAAGCTCTGACGCAAACGCTTCTGGCACGCTTGAAGCGGAGTTTTGGCGCCAAGAGATCCCGCTTAGCGGCGCGAGCTTTGCTGTAAATATCGGCGGCTTTAGCGACATCAACGTCACCAAAGAGGACGGCTACTACCGCATCGGCGTGCGCTCGCGCGAGGGCAACCTCAGCATCAGACGCAAAGATGGCGGGTATTTGATTTACAAAAATTCTAATTAAGGAGAGACTATGACACATTTAGAGATTATGAAATTTCGCCACGCGTGCAAAATTTTTGACGAGAATAAAAAAATCGGTAAAGCTGATTTTGACGCCATTTTGCAGGCGGGCATTTTAGCACCTAGTTCTACGGGGCTAGAGCAATGGGACTTTTTGGTTGTGCAAAACAAGGCGCTGCGCGAGCAGATCCGCGAAAAATCATGGAATCAGCCGCAGATCACCTCTTGCTCACATCTGGTCGTGATTTTAGCAAAGATCAAGGACATAAAGCTAGGAAGTGATTATATCGAGCGAATGATTACGCGTAAAAAAGATGAAGCGCCCAAATATATCGGCGACAGGCATAAATTTTATCAAGATTTTTTAAGCGGTTATTTTCACAACGATGATGAGGAGCTATTTAATTGGTCGCACGCGCAGTGCATGTTCGCAGCACTTGCGATGATGAACGAGGCCGCAAGCCGCGGCATCGACAGCTGCCCGATGGAGGGCTTTGATCGCGCAGCGCTCGGAGGGATTTTGAATCTAAAATGGAATGAGCGTCGCGTGGCGCTGCTCGTGCCTTTCGGCTACCGCGTAAACCCGCAGCCGCAAAAGATCCGCCGCAGCATGGATGACGTGGTAAAGTGGATCGAATAAGCTAGCAAGCGCTTTTTAAGCGCTAAGCTTGAGGCGTAGTAAATTCCAAAGTCTAGTGCGAAAGCGCGGTACGCGCATTTTTAGGAATTTACCGCGCTTTAGCCTTTTTTCTCGCCCGCAAATCTTGTGCGGCGAGATTTAAAATTTTTCAGGATCTCAAAATAAAATCTATCTCAATAAACATACAGCTGCAAAACGACTTAAACTTTAAAACGGAATTTTAAAATTTCATCGCAAAATTCTAAGATACGCGTAAATTCTTAGCGGGCGCAAGAAAAGTTAGAATTTTTTGCTAAAATTTTGCGAAATTTACATAAGCAGGATTAAAATGAAACTTCCCAAACAGCTTTTAGACCGCTATGGCACCGAGCATCAAAGCGCGGGCGAGGCGCAGCGGACGGCGAATGAGATCGCCTTCGCGCCTGTAGTTTTTCAGGTAAGCAGGCTGATGAAAAAATTTGGAATTTTAAGCGCGCTTCATGAGGCGGAGGGCGGGCTAAGCATAAGTGAGATCGCGCAGAAGCTCTCGCTTAGCGAATACGCGTTAAAGCTACTTCTGGAAAGTTCGCTTAGCATCGGCACGGTGCTGCTGTGCGGCGAGAAATTTCGGCTCAGCAAGGCAGGGTATTTTCTACTCACCGACGAGCTCGTCGGCGTGGATATGGACTTTATCCACGACGTGTGCTACGAGGGGCTATTTAGGCTCGAAGAGACGCTAAAATCGGGTAAGCCCGAGGGGCTAAAGGTTTTTGGACAGTGGGCTACGATCTACGAGGCGCTTTCGCATCTGCCGCCGCATGTGCGCAAGAGCTGGCTCGCGTTTGATCATTTTTATTCGGATTTGGCGTTTGAGCCCGCGCTAAAGATCATTTTTTCGCGCAAGACGGATAAAATTTTAGACGTAGGCGGCAACACGGGGCGCTTTGCTAAGCGGTGCGTAGGCTACGACGAAAATGTGCGCGTCACGATAATGGATCTTGCGGGGCAAATTTCGATGATGAAAGACGCCGTTGCAGGCGCGCAGGGCGCAGAGCGCATAGACGGGCTTGCAGCCGATCTGCTAGATCCCGCTACGCGCTTTCCACGCGGCTTTGACGCGATCTGGCTCAGTCAGTTTTTAGACTGCTTTGCAGAGGAGCAGATCGTAAGCATCCTCTCGCGCGCAGCGGAGTCGATGAGCGCGAAGGCGCAGCTTTATATTTTGGAGCCGTTTTGGGACAGGCAGCGCTACGAAACCGCCGCGTATAGCATGACGCAGATCAGCGTGTATTTCGCCGCGATGGCAAACGGTAATAGCAAAATTTATCGCTCGGACGATATGATTAAATTTGCGCAGCGCGCCGGGCTTAAAATTTCACGCATCCACGACGGACTAGGCGTCGGACATACGCTGCTGTGCTGCGAAAGAGCGCGCTGATGGACGCGCAAAGCTTAAGCGCGCGGCTAAATAAGCCGATTAAAATTTTGCTAGTGCTTTTTGGAATCGGAATTTTGGCAAATGTGGCGATGGAATTTTATGCGGAGAAAAAACGCGGCGAGCTAGAGCGAAATTTCTGCGAAAGCAAACAGGTGCGAGATGCGCTAGCGCGGATAAACGAGGGCGCGCCGCGCAGGATCGACGATGCTACGACTTTAAAAGGCGCCGCATGCGAAGAAGGTAGCTTCATATACGATTACGCACTAAATAGCTCGCCGAATTTAGACCTCAGCGCACTGGACGCGGGCGATGCGGAAATTTTAAAAGAGATGCTGTTTGCCAAGGCGAAGGCCAGCTTTTGCAGCACTGATTTTTCGCGGCGCCTACGGGAGCTAGGCAAAACGATGGTGTTAAATTACGAGATAGAGGGCTTGCCGCCGATACAGCTAAAGCTTGATAAAAATAGCTGCGCGCGGTGAATTTTAAAACCCAAGCGAGGCATTTGATGAGTCGCGTTTTGTGTGGCGGCACATTGGCGGCTGACACATCTACAAGCTTGTGAGCAAGCTCATGGTTTGACGCAGAATTTTATGCGAGCAGGTCGCGGATAAAATTTAGCAAGATTTTATCGCAGCAAATGCAGTGTAGTAATAAATCCTAAAATTCTGACCCAAAATCTACGATGCTGTTTCAAATAAAATTCCACGCAATTTATAGAATTTCGCGTTAAAGCTTTATGCAGTGTTTGCGCTGCTGCATAGATATAATTCCGCGTGAAATAGTAAAATTTTAATGAAAAACGTGACTGACAGAACCTAGCACGAAATTGGATCGCGGCTCAAAAAGGACTCGCGCATTTTAGCGCTTTGTGGTGACGAAATACACGCCGATCTGCGTCATGCTATACGCGGCGACGCGGTAAAAGCCAAGCAGAGATTTTAGCACATTGCTTTTGCACAGGCGAAATCAAAAGCGAAGCGGATAAATTTTAAGCGAATTCGGCGCGGGCGAGCAGGCAAAGGCTCGCGCCGCGCTAAATTTTAAATCCTGCACAAGCGCTACTTGCAGTCGCTAGGCTTAAATTCTACCCTTATAAATTCTTCGCCACTTTTTATCTTATAGCTCCATATCGCGCTGTTTATTAGCGGATGCATTACCTTCATCTGATTGCAAAAAATTTGCTTATTTTGGCTATCTATGACATTTTGTATCATGGTTTTTTGATCATTTCCGACACTGTCAAATTTCATCCCCATGCCGTCATTTAGCTCGTAGTTATAGATGAAGCTGCCATCCTTGCACTCAGCACCCGTTAATGTGGTAATCTCGTCGACTCGCATCGGCGCACTCTTATTGATACCTTCCACGACCGCTTTGAGCTGAACATTATCACAGCTTGGTGCTGCAAAAAGCGCCGCGAAAGCAAACGGAAGCAATAAAAACTTTTTCATAATTCTCTCCTTAAAAAATTTAGTAATGATATAAAAATTAATATTAATCGGTGCTTTAAATTTAGATCGAATTTTTGGTGCCGCGAATATGGAATTTTATGCAAGCAGGGCAGAGAATGTGAAAAATTTATTTACAAAATTTGGCTCCGAAAAGTGAAATTAGGCAGTATGTCAAGGTGCGGAATTTATTGGCTCGCCGCACTTAAATATGAGCTGCCAAGTTAATTTCATAACGCGATTTTTACGGAATTTAACTCAACTTACGATATTAATTCGATGTCTAGAGCACCAGCAAACTCGGTATCAAAAGGATTTAATGCCGCAGGCGGGATAAATCTTACAAGCAAGCGCGCATTTGAGTATTTTAAAGCCATGCTAATTATATCAATAAATAAATTTAGGCGCAACGATCCGCAAGCGCGTGCCGCAAGATCGCCGCGACAAATTTTACCACAAGACGGCGGGTAAAAATAATCGACCAGATGCCGCTTACCACGCACAAAGGCGCAAGCGCGATTAGTTGTCGTTGATTACGTCCAAAATCTCTCTGGCGTGCACAGCGTAGTCGTTCGCCATCGATTTTTGAAAGATCCCGCCGATCTGCGCGTATGAGCCCTGACCGCCGCCGAAAAACTCCTCCTCGCCGAAGTTGCGCTCGTTTACGGCGATATTTTGGTTGTAGATCGGCTTTCCGTTTTTAAACATTTTTAGACGTAGATTGTAGCGCACGTAGGGCTTTGCCGAAACATCGATGCCATCGGAGCTGTAAAAGCCAAAGCCGAACGAACTAAGCTCGGGTGCGATGACGAGCCCTTTGCCTTGCAGCGCTTTTTCGTCGTCGGTGATGCTTACGCGCCTTAGGTAGGTGCCAAAGAAGCGCTTTGCCTCGCCTGCGACGAACTCGCCGACATCGATTTTAAGCTCATCGTCTCTGCCTAGCTTCGAGCTTGCGGCGTAGCTTTTCGTCCCCATTAGCTCGCCAGGGATGTAAATGAGCGCGCTTTGCATGGCGTTAGTCGCGCTTATAGTGTCGTCAAACGGCGCTACGTCGGCGTTTTGATTAAACTGCGCTTCATATGCGCAACCGCTAAAAAGCGCGCAAACTATTGCGGCTAGAAAGAAATTTTTCATTGTTTGCTCCGTGTAAAAATTTTTGTAATTCTACCCCGCGGGTCTAAATTTTACGCTGAAACGGGCGGAATCGCTCTTCAATCCAAGCTAAAAAACCGCCTAAGCTTTCGCTTAAACGTGTCTTTTGGAATTTGCGTATCGCCGAAATCATCGCTCCAAATTTCGTTTTTATCGGTAAACAAGCCTTTATTCTGCGCCTGCGGCATAAAGACCACTTTATCCGTAATTTGGACGCCTTTTTGCTTAAAATACTCTAGTATCTCATCCAGATCTCGCCTAGAATATATATTTATGAGAAAATAATTCCTGTTTTTAAATCTTAACACGATATTTTTGCGGATTAAACCCAAAGGCTCATCCGCTCTTACCAGCATATAAATTTTAAACGGCAAGATGAATAATATGAAATTTATCGTATGATATAAAAACAATACAGCCTTTCCTATGTGTACCCCTATGGACGACTTTTTATACAGCTCGTATGACGAAAAATAGTGAAATCTTCCGTAGCTATCGTATAGCTCTGATATAATGCAAAAGCTTATTTTATCGACATCGCAGGCATCGCAAATTTTTATTACTTCCTCTTTCTTGACAAAATAAAAATCATTTAGCGCCTGATTTAGCGATCCAGGCTTATCGTCGAAAGCGTTTATATAGCTGATTTTATTATTTTCCAATAAAAAATACGCAGGGCTGCCCTTTCTTTTAATAGGCCAAAGTAATGTAGCCGGTAACAATAAAAAGACTACTACGATAAACATAACTAAATCGGCACTAAAATGCGTGTAAAATTTCAAGTTTAACGGAGTAACTTCTAGATTGAATATTTTATATAGGCAACCGAGTGAAAGAAAAAGAACGATATCGTTTTGAAAGTAAACCGCCCTATCTATGATTTTGATCGGCTCTTTGTCGTAATCCCTCATAAAATTCCTTTTCGGTATGATTTTTGACGAAGCGCATTTTATCACCGCCTCGCTTTCGACGCGTTTAAAAGCGTAGGATATTTGCGGAAGCGCTTGCGACGAGGCGAGTTGCGACAAGCCGTGGTTATCTCGGTCAAGCGAACATCGCAGCTCATCTGCGACTGATTAGAGAACTACTCCGGGTGCCGAATGATCTCATCTGCGACTGCCGCAAGTAGAATTTTGCTCGAAATCTAACCCCAATCTCGCCGCGAAATACTTTCGCAGCATCCGCCTTTGTGCTTCGTTTACGTTTAGCCGTAGCCAGACATCCCGCGGGTCTAAATTTTACGCTGAAAACCGAAAAATTTCACGCCTTAATGTCGTAGCTGAAATTTTTCAAAAAATATATACGTAAAGCTTCGCGCTCGGCGCGGCTAGGACGGATGCAAAAAAATACGGCCGCGCCCGTATCGTCCCTCCCGCGCAGTAGCAGGCAGTCGCGCAGTCGTAGCCCCGCTCGTCCGTCTAGCCTTCGCGCGACGACGAGCTTTGAAGCGATCAAAATCGCAAAAATGCCCGCCGCTGCATAGATCGCAGCCTCGGCAAAGCCGAATTTTATCGTCAAAAACACGCCCGCGACGTATACGAAAAGAAGCAAGAATTTTAAAATTTCTTGCAGTTTCAAAAACCGTTCGTAGCTTAGAAACGGCACGCGAAACGTCCGCACGAAGCCAAACGACGGCTCTATCAGATCGACGCATCCAAGCATAAGATCGTATTTGTCCAGTCCTCTGCGAAAGGATATTTTAAGCTCGTCAAATTCCACGCGCGCCGCCTCTTTGCTACCGCTTCGCAGATAAAGTAGCGCTAAAAACACAAAAACGATCGTCAGACTAGGTTTGGCTTGCTGCGAGCGTAGCGGGCTGTCCGTGTAAAACAGCTCCCCCGATCCGCCGATGTCCAAAGAGATAAAAATGCAAAAAAACGCAAGGATCGCGACGGAGAAAATTCTATAAAATGTATCGTCGCAGATGAGGCTAAATTCGGGCTTTTGCATTAGTTTTTATATAGCGGCGCGTCGGTGATTTTAAATCTAAATTTATTGCCCGCGCCGATGAATTTCACGAAGCTCGCTACGTCAAACCCCTGCTGCGGCGCGCTTATCGGCGGCTTGGCAAGGATCTCGAAGCTTAGCCCCGCGTAGTTGAAAAACTTGCCGCAGCGCCCAAAGCCGTGCCTGCCGTAGAATTCTATGCGACGCAGGCGCTGCGCGAGGTTGGGCGCGTCCTCGTGCGGCGGCTCGACGTCAAGGACGATTCGCGCGCGCGGATTTTGCGTGGCGATGAGTGCGAGCAGCCTTGAGCCGATCCCTAGCCCGCGAAATTTCGCATCGATGCCGAGGTAGGCTACGTAAAAAATCTCGCTTTCTCCGCCGCTTGGAATTTCGCTCTCATCGTAGCGCGAAATTCCACTTTCTGCGGTACCTGGCGAAATTTTGCCCTCTGCGGCGCTTGATAAAATTTCATCCCTTCTGACGCTTGATGAAATTTTACCGCCCGCACCGCAAATCAAACGGTCCGCGTCGATCGGAATTTTACTATCTGCGCTCGCATTTAAAATTTCATCGCCGCTAAGAGGCTGCGTTTTTCGGCTCGGGTTTTTGCCGCTAGCAACGCTAAAAAATTTTGCTTCTGAAAATTCCGCTTCGCCGCTTGAGATTTCATCCTCTGCGCCTTCAAATTCCGCGCCGCTATGGGCTTTGGATCTTAAAATTTTATCCGCATTTAGGCGAGGCGGCGGCTGTTTGTGGTGCGAAACCGCGCGCTTGTAGGTTTGCTCGGTCCTATAGACGAAAAATCCAACGAGCTCCTCGCCGCTGAAGTCTTGCGTAGCACCGTTTTTACTATCTCGCTGCGCCGCTTCATCGTGGATAGAATTTATAGCGTTCGAAAGAGCGGAGGCCCTTGCGCCACGACTCTGATTCGTATTTTGCGAGCTCGCCTCCACGACGCCGAATTTTTGATCCGCCGTTTCAAGGTCCTGAATCGAAGAGTCCAAATTCGCCGCATCAAAATTCCGGTCTAAAGCGCCGCAGTTTCGATCCGTCGCGCCGAAATTTTGCCCGCGCACGCATAAATTCTCGTTCGCCGCACCCTGCATACTGCAATTTTTACCCGTCAGATCGTCCGTTTTAAAATTTTTACTCTTTGAATCCACCGCCTTAAAATTCTCATGTGCCGCATCGTCGCACCCGCCGTTTCGATCTCGCTTCAAATTTAGCGCTTCTGATCTTGCGTTCGCCTGTACTTTGAAATTTTCACTCGTTAAATTTGATGCCTCAAAGCTCTTGCTCGCCGCCGCATGATGTTTATCAGTCGCGCCGCCGCCCAGGGCGTTAAAATCCTCGAATATCGCCGCGATTTCGAGCTGTCCTTTACGCGACATTTTTAAGAAATTTTTTATGCTGATACGCTCGATTTCGGGGAACGCTGCGACGTTGATCGCCTCTATGCGTGCGATCAGCGCCGAGTCCTCGCCGATACGCTCAAGTCTCATTTTGCTCTCCTTGTCGCGATAGACCTACCGCGTAAATTTAAAATTTGCCCGCCTCGCTCGCGGGAATTTCATCGCTCGGCCCTTGAAATTTCATTAAATTTCGCAAAATTTCGCTGCACCGCTCGTCTAAATTTAATCCTCGCCGTAAATTCGCTTCAAATTCCCCAGCGTCGCGCTTGCGTTTAGTAGCAGCGCATCGGCGATCGCCAGCCGCGCCATTGCGGTGGCTACGATGCTGCCGCGCACGGCGATACACGGATCGTGCCGCCCGCGCAGCTCGCAGATCGCGTCTGCGCCGCGCACGTCCACGCTATGCTGTGCCATGAAAATGCTCGGAGTGGGCTTAAAATGGGTCGTGATCTCGATAGGTGCGCCGCTACTTATACCGCCTAGGATCCCGCCTGCGTTGTTGCTTGCGAAATTTACGTCGATCTTGCCGCCGTTGGTGCGGATCGCATTCTTGCTAGCGCGCATGAAATCGTTGTTTTCGCTGCCTTTTAGCGTGCTTGCCTTCACTCCTGCGCCGATCTGTACGGCCTTTACGCCGTTTATGCCCATCATCGCGCACGCAAACGCCGCATCCAGCTTACCGTACAGCGGCTCGCCGAGCCCCGCAGGCACGCCCGTGACGCGCGTTAGCACGCAGCCGCCGATACTATCGCCGGCATTTTTTACGCTTAGAATTAGCTCCTTCTGCGCGCCCTCTACAGCGGGATCGAGCGCGAAAATTTCGCTATTTTGCGCAAAGTCGAAGTCTAAATTTTCCGCGTAAATTTCGCCCATGCCGTAAATCCCGCTTTTTACGGAAATTTTAAAGTGATTTAGCAGGATTTGTGCAAACGCTCCAGCAGCCACGCGTACGGCAGTTTCGCGCGCGCTTGCCCGCCCGCCACCTCGGTAATCGCGCAATCCGTATTTGGCAAAATATGTAAAATCGGCGTGAGCGGGGCGGAAAATATCCTTTAGATTTTCGTAGTCCTTCGAGTGTTGGTTTGCGTTGCGGATGATAAATCCTATCGGTGCGCCGGTGCTGCGACCGTCAAAAATTCCGCTTAAAATTTCGATCTCATCGGCTTCTTTGCGCGGCGTAGCGTATTTGCCGCCCGGTTTGCGGCGATCAAGCTCGCTTTGGATATTTGAAGGCTCGATCGCCACGCCAGCCGGAAAGCCGTCCAAAACGCCGCCGATCGCCGCGCCGTGGCTCTCGCCGAAGGTGCTAAGGCGCAATCTCTCGCCGAAGGTATTCATAGTGCGTCTCCTTGGTCGCCGCTGCTTTGTTTATCCGTATCGCGCACGCTCTGTTCGGCGTTTTTGTTTCGCTCATTGCTTTTTTTAGCGCTCGGCGTGCCGCCTGATGCGCCGGCGCGGTCGCTTTTTTTGCGGCCATGCGCCCGTCCATCGCCGCCTCGTGAGCCTTTTTTACCGTCCTGAGCGCAGTTCGCGCCGTTTTGTGCGTCGCTAGCGCATGCTGCTTGCTCGCTACTTGTTGCGCTAGTGCCGTGCGAAGCGCCGCTTTGTAAAAGCTCGATCGCGATTTGCGCGCATTTTTGCTCGGCCTCCTTTTTGCTCGCTCCCACGGCGGATGATAGCCGCTTGCCGCCTACGAGCGCCGCCATTTCGAAGCTTTTTTTGTGATCGGGGCCGCTCGAGCCTAAAAGGATATATTCGGGCGTGACGCCGAATTTTGCCTGCGTGAGCTCTTGCAGCGCGGTTTTGTAGTCTCGCACGAGCTCGTTAAAGCTTATGTGCGGATAGAGGATTTCTAAAATCGCAGTCGCGATGCGGGCGGTGTTTTGCAGCCCGCTCTCAAGATAGACGGCGCCCATTATCGCCTCAAACGCGTCCGAAAGCAGCGATGGTTTCTCGCGCCCGCCGTTGCGCTCCTCGGACAGCGACATATTCAGGTTCTCGCCGATGCCCAAAAATTTTGCAAATTTAGAAAAGCTGCTTTCGTTCACGAGCGCGGCGCGCAGCTTGCTCAGATCGCCCTCGTCGCTGCTAAATTTTTTGAAAAGATACTCGCCCACGATTAGATCCATCACCGCATCGCCTAAAAATTCCAGCCTCTCGTTGTTGTGCCCGTTTTTGGCGCTTTTGTGCGTAAGAGCGATCTTGAGGTGGGTTAAATTTTTAAATCTGTAGCCCAGTTTTTCTTGTAATTTTTCTAAATTTTGCATCTTTGCCCTTTTTTATAAAATTTTACGAAATCAGCGGCGGTCCGCACGCAAACGGCATCCGGTGCGAACAAAACTTGCGCAAGCGAAACGAACGAGTGCAAGCACAGCCCGCGCTAAATTTGCACCAACGCGGCGAATGAAACGCGCCAGCTGCGATCTGCGACGAATAAAATTTAAACGTAGCCCGCTAATTCTAACGCAAACCGCGCCGAAGCTTGATTGCCGCAAATTTAATCTTCGCCAAAAACACGCTTGCTCCCAAATACAAGAGCTCGATTGCGTGAGCGAACGCATTAAAACCGGCTTCGGGCAATAAAATTTACGCCGAAGCGGCTCTGCGTGCAAAGCAAACGCGGGCAAATCCATGCTTAATCCGCGCAACCGCAAGCTTCGCCGCAGAATTTTAGCCCTTTATCGCTTCCGCCGCCGCGCGAGCCATAGCATCGCACTCCTCGTTTTGCGGATGTCCCGCATGCCCCTTGACCCAGGAGGCTTTGATCTCGTGAGGCGCCGCCGCCGCAAGGTATCTGCGCCACAGATCTGCGTTTTTCTTGCCCTTAAAATCGGTAGCGACCCACTTTGTGAGCCAGGAGCTTATCGCCTTAACGACATATTCGCTATCGGTAAAAAGCTCGACGCGGCAGGGCTGCTTAAGCGCGCTAAGCCCCATTATAGCGGCGGTTAGCTCCATTTGATTATTGGTCGTCATCGCTTCTGCGCCACTTGCCTTTTTTATCGCGTCGCCGTATTGCAGTATATAAGCCCAGCCGCCCGCTCCCGGGTTTCCGAGGCAGCTGCCGTCGCTAAAAAGTTTGACCGATTTCACCGGTTTTCTCCGAAATTTGCGCTCTGATCTCCATGCTGCCTAGCTCGTAGCAGACCGGGCAGCGGTGCGAGAAAAGCCCAACCGAGCTTTTGCACTTCGCGCAGGTGTAGCTAAAGCTAAGCCCCGCGTCCTCAAAGCCCGCATCCTTCATAGCCATAAGCGCGTTGATCTCAAAAATTTTACTCGCGCTCTGCGGCTTTTGATCGCTTCTTCCGAGCGCGTAAAAAAGCGCGTTGTACTCCGCATCCTGCGTATTTATCGCCGCAGGGAAATCATAGATCAGATCGATAGCCTGCTCGATCGGCGGGAAGCGGTCAAAGCCCTCCATAGGCTCTTTGTTTTTGATAAAAAGCTCCATGCAAAACCGCCCCGCGCCTTTGAAGTTTAGCTTTGAAATTTTAGCGATCTTTTTATTAAACGGCGTATTGGCGTCGTTTGCGATGATCTGAGCGCGCTCGAACTGGCTTTGAGCATATACTTCGGCGTCCTGTTCGCGCAGCGCGTCAAGCACCTCAAGCGCCTCATTAAAGCGCTTCAGCCGCTCATAAATCACCGTAAGATGCGTAAGAGCCTCTTTGTTTCTAGGGCGTAGCTTCAGCGCCTGCAAAAACACCTCTTCGGCGCGCCCTAAAAAGCCCGCTTTGAAATATACGATGCCGAGATTGGTAAGGATAAACTCCCTCTGCACGCCGCCGCTAGCCTTACTTAGCGCGATTAGATAAATTTCTATTGCGCGCTCGAAGTCGCCGCTTTTGACGAAAGAGCTAGCTAAAATTCCAAGCGTCGGGATGTCTATTTGCGGGCTTGCTAAAAGCTCTCTGTGCTCGGTGCTAAGCGCGTCTAGGGTGTCAAATTTTTTGATGAAATTCTCTAGGCTCTGCCTCTCGTTTTTTTTAGAAAAAACTCCCCAAATGTAGCTTAGAATCGACACCAGCAAGATTATGCTTATCAGCATGATGAGCCCGAAAATCGGGTCGCGATCGTCTAAGAAAAAATTATCCAAATCAAACCTCGTCGCAAAAATAAAGGGCAATTATAGCAAAGTGCGGGTATAATTTCGCTTATGATTAAAAACGAAAGCATAGAAAATCTGCTGGCTACCGTAGATATCGTAGACGTCGTAGAAAAATATGTCCCGCTTAAGCGCAGCGGCGCAAATTTCGTAGGCGTCTGCCCATTCCACGACGATTCGCACCCGAGCATGAGCGTGAGCTCCAAGCTTGGAATTTTCCACTGCTTTTCGTGCAAGGCGGGCGGCAACGCGATTAAATTTATCCAAGATTACGAAAAGATAAGCTTCCCGGAAGCGGTCGAAAAGCTTGCGGGGATGTATAATTTCGCGCTGCAATACACCGGCGCCAAAGTCCAGGAGCACAGCGAAGAAAAGAAGGTGCTCGGGATTTTAAACGCCTATTACCAAAGCTGCCTTTATCAAAATCCCGCCGCCGTGAAATACCTGCACGATCGCGGTCTAAGCGATCAAAGCATTCGCAAATTCGGCCTTGGCTACGCAGGAGCTAGCGCGCAGACGATCAGGGTTTTGCAAAACGAAGAAATTCCGCCGCAAGACGCGCTAAATGCGGGCGCGGTGAAGCAAAACGAGCGCGGGCTTTATGCTAGCTTCATCGAGCGCATCACTTTTCCGATCTACAACCACGCAAGCAAGCTCGTGGGCTTCGGCGGTCGCACGATAAGCGATAACCCCGCCAAATACGTCAATTCGCCGCAGTGCGCGCTGTTTGATAAATCTAAAATTTTCTACGCATTCGATCTTGCGAAAAAAAGCGCGATCGCCAAAAAAACCCTCATCATCACCGAGGGCTACATGGACGTTATCATGCTTCATCAAGCGGGCATCGACAACGCCGTAGCGGTGCTCGGCACGGCGCTGACGCCCGCTCATCTGCCGCTTATAAAGCGCGCGGAGCTTAACGTCGTGCTTAGCTTCGACGGCGACGCCGCGGGCATCAATGCGGCGATAAAATCGGCGCGG
Organism: uncultured Campylobacter sp.; assembly: GCA_963456995.1. Taxonomy (GTDB): domain Bacteria; phylum Campylobacterota; class Campylobacteria; order Campylobacterales; family Campylobacteraceae; genus Campylobacter_B. Next base: position 14,278 of record CAUONQ010000002.1, read on the forward strand.
CTTTTGTGTCTGAATAAGATCGACTCAAGCGTCGCTATAATCGGCGGCGGTGCCGATCCCGCGGATATGATAGTCGCAGGCAAGGTGCGCGAGCTAGAGCAAATTTATGCTAGCGGCATGGAGAGCGGGGAGTTTCTGATCCGAAGAATCGCTAAAAAATACGACCTCGCCCGCCCCGTGCAAAAAGAAGCGGCGCTAAATGAGATCAAAGAATTTACCGCAGCGCTCGGCCCCGTGCTAGCCGAGTCCTATCAGAGCCTAGTGGCGCAAATTTTAAACGTCTCGCCCGCTTCGTTCAATCTCGCTGACGGCGGTAAAAATTTCGGCGCGGGCTTTGAGGGGCGAAATTTTAACGAGGGCGGGAGCTTCGGCCCTCGCGATTTGGGCTCTTACGGAGGGCACAGCGCAGACGGCAGGGGCGGTGCGAGCGGGGGTTTAAACGGCGGAAATTTTGTTCGCGCGCAAAACACGGCGCGCTACGAGAGCTCTGTGCCGCCTGCCGCTTCGGCGAGGCTTGGGCGGACGCTACTGCGCCGCAAGGAGATCGCGGAGCTTCAGATCATAAAATCGATGCTGCTCGATGACGAGATGGCACAGCTCGGGCTCGGCTGCTTACAGCGGCGCGATTTTCGCATGCACGGCGATATTTTCGAGGCGTTTTTGGCTTTCGCTCGCAGCGGCGGAAATTTTAAAAATTTCATCGCGGGCGAAGACGGCAATGTAGACAGCGCTTCCGAAAATTTTACCGCAGGCGGTGCGGGCGAAAATTTTATCCGTAGCAAGAGCGTAAATTTAAAAAGCGGCGAGAATTCTAGCGAGCAAAATTTTAACGGACAAGGCTCTGCGGGTGCCGTAAATTTAAAAGGCTCCTCCGCGCAGCAGGGCGCAAACGGCGGCGAGAAGCAAGACATAAACAACGGCGCAAAGCAGGGCGAGAGGGAAGCCGCCGCTCAAAATATTCAAAGCGCTCAAAGCGTCCAAAATGCTCAAAACGCCGAAACTAAAGCCCGCGAAAATCTGCGCGCGCTTGCGCTGGACGATGAAATTTTGCCGATCGGCGCCGCGGCGCTTTTTAACGACGCGTGCAAAATTTTACGCCGCAACGCTCTGCAAGATCTGATGCAAAAGCTCAAAAACTCCGACGCGCCCGACAAGATCGAGCGGATCTTGGAGTATCAAAAAAAGATCAATCAACTCAAGTAAAGGAACGAAATGAAGGCATTGGCGCTCTTTAGCGGCGGGCTCGACTCTATGCTCGCGATCAAACTCATCGTCTCGCAAGGCATCGAGGTGCTCGCGCTAAATATGGATATCGGATTTAGCGGCAAGGACGATAAGAGCGAGATCATGCGCCGCAGAGCCGCTGCTGCGGGGGCGGATTTTAAAAGCGTCGATATCAGAAGCGAATATCTACGTCAGGTGCTTTTTGGTCCCAAATACGGCTACGGCAAGCACTTTAACCCCTGCATCGACTGCCACGGATATATGTTTAAGACCGCGCTTGCGATGCTGCAAAGCGAAGGGGCGAGTTTCATCATCACGGGCGAGGTGCTCGGACAGCGCCCGATGAGCCAGCGCGCGCAAGCTCTAGCTCAGGTCGGCGGGCTTAGCGGTGATGAGGAGGGGCTGATCCTGCGTCCGCTGTGCGCGAAGCTGCTGCCGCCCACGACGCCCGAAATCAAGGGCTGGGTAGATAGGGGCGCGCTACTTGAAATCAGCGGGCGCGGGCGGGCTAGACAGATGCAGCTGGCGGCAGAGTTCGGCTTTGAGGATTACGAAACGCCAGCAGGAGGCTGTTTGCTAACCGTGCAGAGCTTCAGCGAGCGGATCAAGGATGCGGTAAAATTTGAAAAGATCGAAACGCCCGCGGACGCTGAAATTTTAAAATTCGGGCGTCATCTGCGCCTGCCTGAGGGCGCCAAGCTCATAATCGGGCGGGATGAGAGCGATAACAAAAAGCTTGCCGCAGTGCAAAATCCGAAATTTAGCGAGATAAAATTTAAAGATGACATCGTGGGCGCGCTAAGCCTGCTAAGTAGGGGCGCGAGCGAGGCGGATAGAGAGCTTGCGGCGAGGCTAGCGCTAACATACGCCAAAACGGACGCCGCTCGTCGCTACGCCCTGCTCATAGAGGGCAGCGAGCTGAGCGCAAGCCCATTTGAGAGTAAGGATGCCGCCCGCGAGTATTTTGTGTGATAGGCCTATAAGGATTCGAATGTAATATGAAGCTTGAACG
>CAUONQ010000003.1:0-16190 GCA_963456995.1 uncultured Campylobacter sp.
CTTCTCTAGCGAGTTTTACTTTACCTGCGGCTGGCAGTCTCCCATAGGTTCTTGCCAGCCTGTGTAGTAGTATTTAGCCACTTTATGAAATCCAAGTGGCATATCATAGACAGGGCTTACCCACTCGACCGCGTCGATCGTGCCCATCTCTAACGCCATAAATAGCTCGCCCGTAGGCACCGTGTTTATAGTGGCACCCAGCTTGCTCATCACCTCTCCGCCTAGCCCCGGTATGCGGAATTTAAGCCCTTGCAAATCTGCGACCGAGTTGATCTCTTTTTTAAACCAGCCACCCATTTGCATGCCGGTAGATCCCATCAAAAAGGTCTTCATGCCGTATTGCGCGAACATCTTATCGTTAAGCTCTCGCCCACCACCATAGTAATACCACGCGTGCTGCTCATCAGTAGTCATACCGAAAGGCACTGCCGTCCAGAGCATAGTTTTGGCGTCTTTGCCTTTATAATAATAAAGCGAAGTATATCCTAGATCGTATTGCCCGCTTTTGACGAAGTCGAATACGCCAAAGCTTGCCTTGTGCTTGCTCGGTGTATCGATGCGGATCTGAAGCCTACCACCGCTAAGGCTTTCGGCATAGTTTTTAAAATCCTCGGCAGCAGCGCCCAAAACCGGCGTAGTCGCCTCCCACGTACTAGCAAGTCTTAGGCGATATACCTTATCGTCGCCGAAAAGCTGCGAGCCCAAAAGCATGAGACATGCAAACAAAAAAATCTTTTTCATTTATATCCTTTCATAAAGTTTTAAATTCATAAAATTTCAAAATTTAGCGCATTGCCGGCTTAAAATTTAATCGCGTTCTGCGTTACTGCTACGAAATTCTGCTTCACGGTGTCTATTTTTATCCACGCGTTGCTTTGCTATTCTATTTTACGACGCTTCATCTTATAGGCACCTTGCTCTGCAAATATCTTATTTTACGAATATTTTGTTTCTAAGCGCTCCGCCCAAGCTTTTTTATTTTGCGATGCCTGGCTTTGCGATGATAGAGCGCCACGTTCGTTTTAATTTTGCCGCGTTCGGGCGTACTTACCTGCACCTGCGCCATATCTAGCGATAATATTTTATCAAGCGCGCTTTCTTAAAAGCCTCCGGCGCGGATCTTTTTCTCTTAGAAATGACAAAAGTATCTTAAAGTGCTATCTCTGCGCTTTTGCAGATAAAATTCTCCCTTCCTTTCAAAGCGAGCTTTGTAATTATCGGCAAGCCTGGATGCCACGCCATTTCTTTGATATTAGACGGCAGAACGGTGCTTTTAAATTTAAAATTCCACGATCAGCGCACTCTTTGTACCGCGTCGGCAAGCGGAGAGTGCGCCTTTATATTTGAATTTTGCGCCTTAGTTGAGCGCAAAATTCCTCGCGGAGTTTTGATGCAAATTCCGCGTGAAGCCTAGATTAGAATTTTACGCAGAGCTGCCCCGCGTTGTCTAAAATTTTTTACAAAATTCCGTGCCACAAAATGCACTTAAAATTTTAAATTCGCTATTGCGCGGAATTTTCTTAGCGTAAATTCTAAGCCTTGAAATTTTACCCTTGTTTGACGGCATAAAATTTTAAAACAAAATTCTGTAGCCGCCATGCCTTAAAATTTTATTTGCAAAGCCTGCCTGCTAAATTTTAAAATTTTAAGCCTAAGTCTGCAAAATTTCGCATTCCGCATTTTAGAAATTCTATTTCACAAAATTTTATCTCGCGAATTTCTCGCTTTATAAATTTTACGCTCGATAAAATTTTACTCCACATAGTTTGCGCTTCATAGAATTCTAGCTCGCAAAATTTTGCTTAAAATTTCGCGCTTAACCCTTATTTTCAAATAACTCCGCGTGTTTGCTACGCAAAAACTCAACCACGGCGATCACCTCGTCCGCGCCGCTAACGTCCGAGTTCGCAAGCACCGTGTCGATATTTTCGATGTATAGCTGCGCCGCATCGGCGAGCCGCTCGCGCTTCACGCCCGCATAAAGCAGCATCGCGTCAAGCAGGATATTAATCTCGTAGATGAGGTCTTGCTCAGCGATTTTTTCGTCATTAGTTTTCATCTTCTTCCTTTGAAATTTGAGTTTTTTTCTCGATTAGATCCACGATTTGCGCCTTTACAGCTTCGTACGAGCTCGCGTCCTTAAAGCCCGCAAACATCCCGCCGCTCGCGTTTACGTGTCCGCCGCCGCCGAGGAGCAGCTTTGCCATTTCGCTAACGTCGGTTTTGCCGTCTGCGCGGAAGCTGAGCGTTTTTTTGCTCGTTACGTCGATGAAAAAATCGACATCGGGGTTTTGCGTCAAAAAGTCGTTGCCGATGACGCTTACGTTGCCGATATTGTAGGTCAAAATGCCCTTTTTATCGAGGTAGCTGATCTCAAAGCGCTGCTTTTGCGCGCTTAGACGGGCGACTACGAAATGCGAGACGAGATTGCTTAGCGTATCGTCGCGCTCGCCTTTAAAAAATTCCTTTTTTATGCCGTGCAGCGCGCTATCTAGCGCTATGTGCGCGTCTGGCTCGTCTTGAAATTTAAAAATTTTTTCCAGCAAGTAAAAGATATAATCCCTGCTCTCCCGCTCAAACATAATTTTATTGATCTCTTTCGCGCCCGAGACCATGCCGAGGCAGACCTTGCCGAGCTCAAACTCGCTCTGCTCCTTCAGCCAAATATCCACAGCGTTTACGACGCGCACGAGCTTATCTAGCCGCGGCGAGCCGCCGAACATCGCGCTGAAAAAATCATAGGTGATCTTCGTGGCGCAGCGCGATGAGTCTAGGAAATACCACGGGAATTTCTTCGCGCACTCAAGCCCGCTTTGATGATGATCCAAAAGGATCATGCGGGCGTTGCGACGGGCTAGTTCGCCGCTAAATTTCTCGCACTGCGCGGGCAGTAAATTTAGATCGGTGATTAAAACCAGGCTTTTTTCGTCTGCGTCCGTAGCGAGCCGCTCGTCGATACGAGCGAGGATGAGATCAAATTTTTCGTTTATCTCCTTGCCGTAGTTGGCGTTAAAAAATTCCACATCCGTCAAATAGTGCGCCGCGACGAATTGCGCACCGTAGCCGTCCAGATCGGTGTGGCTTAGGTGATATATTTTCATTTGCGCTCTTTGCCGATGATATCTGCTAGCGTGATCGTGTCCATATACTCATCGACTTTCTCTTGAAGTTCGCCAAACATTAGATTGACGCGGCACAGCGTGCGGCCGTTTGGGCAGGCGTCGATCCCCTCGGCGGTGCAGTCAAATACCGTCGCCTTGCGTCTTTCAGCGCTTTTGATGATCTCGCTTAGCGTGATCTCGTCCGCATTGCGCGCGAGCACAAAGCCGCCCTTGGCGCCTTTGAAGGAATTCAAAAGTCCCGCGCGAGCTAAATTTTGTAAAATTTTAGCCAAAAAGCTGCGTGAAATTCCAAGCTCGCTAGAGATCGAATCGACATCCATCGATTCCTCCTTGCCTGCGATGCAGATCATTGAAAGCAGGGCGTATTCGCTTGCTTTTGTAAAAAGCATTTATTCTCTCCTTTGGTGTCAAAGCGTGCATTTTACACAAAGAAAGCAAAAATTTAGGTTAATTAAGTATAATCGCTTCCTATTTTACCGATCAGGAGGTCATCATGGCTTTAGACACGGCTCAAAAAGCACAGATAGTTGCGAAATTCGCTAGAAGAGAGAAAGATACAGGTTCTGCTGAGGTGCAAATTGCGCTTCTTACCGAGAGGATCACGCTTCTTACCACTCATTTGCAAGCAAATCCGAAAGATTTTTCATCTCGCTTAGGACTGCTAAAGCTAGTAGGTCAGCGCAAAAGGATGATGAAATATCTTAAAAACAAAGACTACGCGGTTTACTCTAAGCTCGTTAACGAGTTAAATTTAAGAGATAAATAAGTTCCTTTGCTCGCGGCGGCGGTTTATTCCGTCGCTGCGACTTATACGCGGCGTCCGTCAAACGGCGGGCGCTTTTTTTATACTTGGAATTTCGGCTTCCGTCTCGCTTACGAAATGTTTAAATTTATTTGGAATTTTTGAAGGTTGGCTAAATTCAGTACGGATGAGTAAATTTAGTTTTAAAGGATTTTTGTGAGTTATTTCCACGGTATCGCGATTGATGTGAAAAAAGAGTCCGGATCCCACACAGACAGCCCCGTAGATGCGGGTATTTCGAATGATGCAGCTCGTGCAGCGGTATGGCAATTTCGGTTAAAAGGACAGGGCGCGGACGTTTTTAAAATAAAAACGGACGATGGTTTTTATATTTTTGAAGGCGATGAAATCGCCGGCTATGCTCCCGCTAGCCATGATAGCAAAGAAAAAGAATGCTTAAAAAATATCTCAAAAGGCGTAGATACCTTAGGCGCTTATCGTTTGCCCGAGCCCATTTTGCCGGCCGGGAGACACGGAGTGGGTTATATTGTGACCGATATAATAGCTTGCGCCGTATTTTGTGTCGCCGGAAATTTCTTTATCGGCGGCTATATATGGGGACTTTTAGCTTTTGCTTTGTTCGCGATTTGGAATGATTTTTTTGAACGTAGCGATTTCCAAAAAGCTATGAAAAAATACGAAGCAGATAGAGCTAAAAAGATCGAATACGACGAGTTTATAGCAAGCTTTGAAAGACGTGTCGCAAGTGAAAAGATCGACGAAAATACCGGGTTGATCACTAAAACAGAACCGAATCAAATAACGTAAAATTAAGGATTTTATCCTTTCTAAATGTGCCACTGCGCTCGTTATGGCGTATTTAATCGATGAAAATAGCTTTAGTGCAACAAAATTCTATATTGCAAGGCGATATTTGCTTTGCAAATTTTCAAAAATGCTCGCCGCTAAAATTTAAAACTTAAATCTTTTGGGCAAAATGCGCGTTGCATCTACTCGTTATTTAAACGCCGCAAAGCTCATAAAATTCGCCCATTTAAAGATACTTTCGACGCGCTTAAAGCCCGCGCTTAGCGCTAAGGCGCGGTTTTCCGCCTCAGTGTAGGGTACGAGCACGTTTTCGAGCGCCTCGCGTTTTTGCGCGATCTCGTAGCGCGAGTAGCCCTGCGCGCGCTTGTAATCTTCGTAAATTTCGATCATCTGACGCGCGAGCGTAGGCTCTTCGTAGATGATCTTTTCGCTAAAGATCAAAACTCCGCCCTCGCGCAATCCGTCGTAAATTTTGCTCACGAGCGCGGCGCGACGCGGCGGCCTGATGAACTGCAGGGTGTAGTTTAAAATCACGGCGTCGCAGTCCGCGAGACTCGCATCCAGCACGTCCGATACGCTAAGCTCGAGCTTGGCGCCGAACGCTGCCGCCTTGGCGCGGGCGTTTTGTATCATCGCTTCCGAGCTGTCGATGCCGCACAGCCGCAGATCGGGGCGTAGCGCAAACAGCGCCAGTAGCGCGGTCGCAGTCGAGCAGCCAAGATCGATTACGCGTGCCTTTTGCGGCAGTATCCGCGCCAAAAGCTCGCTGCTAAGCCGCGTGCTAGCCTCATAAAACGGCACGCTGCGCCCGATCATATCATCAAAAACCGACGCGACGCTGGCGTCAAACTCAAACTGCTTTTTGATAGGCTCTTTAAAAATTTCGTCTTTCATCCGTTTCCTTTTTAGTTTAGCTATTCGCACAGCACTCGATTTATACTTCCTGCGCATGCTAAGCGCAGAATTCTCACGCCGTGCTTTCTGCACTTACGAGACACTCGACTTGCGACCGCTACGCATGGAATTTTTGCGCTTAGTTTGCCCCGCGCGAAGCATACCTAAATTTTAAACGCAGCATGGGCACTTTTGATGCGAGCGAGCTGCATCCCAGTTTGCGCCCAACTTCTAGCCCAGATACGCTCGATGCATGATTAAATTTCGCGCCTTGCTTGACAGACCCTAAAATTCCGCGCCGCGCAAATACATCCTTAAAATTTTGCGCCGTATTTAGCGGGCTTAGAATTTCTCAACATTAAATTTTACGCCGCCAAATCTCACACTGCCAAAACAGCTCCTTTAAATTCTTTAATTACGAGCTTAAACTAAAAGCATAGTCAAAGCTTCATTGGTAGAATTTCGCGCCCATTTTGCGATTTTACGCGCCGCAAAAATAGAGGCGCTTGGCAAAATTTTACGTTTGACTATGCGCATAATTTAGCCGCTTGGCTCTTGCTCGGCAACTTAGCTCTGCTAAATTTTAAAGCTTCGCAGTGCAACTAAGATTTGTTATTGCCCTTAATTCTCGTCGCAGCTTGCACTTACCTCGCCTTAAATGAGCCTAAGCCCAAAGTACGTTAAAACCCTGCAGGCGGTACGCCGTTAAAATTTAACGACTTTTTAGCAGCTTGCGCGCCGCTTTTGTGCGTACTTCCTATATGGCATCGCAGACGCAGGCGGTGACCAAGTATTCTCAGTGACAACGGGCACACGACTTTTATACGGGATGTCGCAGACGGATGCATTAAATTCAAAGCACACAGCCCGCAAATTTGATCTTTAAGCTTACAAGCCGTAGATTAAAATTTGCGGCTTCGTAGTACCGCCTCAGCCTCTGAAGCGTCTTTTAAAATCTGCTCCTTAAGCTGCGCTAGATCGCTAAATTTGCGATTTTCACGTAGGAACTTTATAAATTTCACGCAAGCAAATTTCGCGCCGCTGTTTTTGTCTGCAGCCTCTAAAATTTTATTTTCGGCGTCCAAGCTCTCGCTCGCCGCAAAATTTTGTGTAGAAATTTCGGTCGAATTACGCGCCGAAATTTCATCTAAATTTCGCGCAGAATGTGCGGCTTGCCCCCCGCAGCACGGCGCGTGATCTTGCGCGGAATTTAAGCCCGCCTCAAAACCCGTAAAGTCCCCTAAAATATGCGTTTCAAGCGCATAAGCTCCGTCGGTGCTGAGCCTGCGCCCCAAGAAGCTCACGCTTGCAAATTCCTTGCTTCCGGCGCGCGCCAGGGTCGCATACACGCCGCTTTTTGGCATAAAATAGCCGCTTGCATCAAGATTTAGCGTTGCTACGAACTCCCGCGCCCCGCGCCCCTGACCGCGCACTACGCGTCCGCAGATCTCGTAATTTCGCCCTAAAAGCTCCGCCGCCTCTTCGCACCGGCCGCGCGATAAAAGCTCTTTGATTCTGCTTGAATGCACGCCACCGCCGCTTAAGCAAAACTCCCCTACGACGCAGGTTTGTCCGCGAAATTCGCGCCTTAAAAATTCCACGTCCCACGCCCGATCACGCCCAAATCTAAAGTCCTCGCCCACGACAATTTTTTGTAAATTTATGAAATTCTGCCTTAAAAGTGCGATAAATTCGCCTCCACTAAGGCTTTTGATAGCGCGTAGATCGCAATAAAAAATCTTTTTGTTCGTAAACGCCTGCCGTGACGCAAAAGGGGTTAGCTTCGTGCCACCACCTGCTAGGATTACGATTATTGCGCCTTGCTCGCCTAAATTTTCAAATAATTTTTGATGCCCCAGATGCATGCCATCGAAATTGCCGATTGCTATGGCGTGCACATTATCGCGGTTTGCGCCTTGTAGCGTTGCGAAAATATCGCCTCGTGCGAACTGCTCGCTTAGGCGCGCACGCAGCACTTCCGCACAAGCAGGAAGCGTGCCTTGAGCCTGCACGTCTACGTCATTGCTGCAAGCGTCGTTATAAGCCGTTTTACTGCCAAAAGTCGTTTCATTGCTGCAAGAGGTGTCGGTGTCTGCTTCATCTGCGCGGTGCGCATCGCCGGTTTTATTTTCGCTCAATTCTTGCCTTGGATGTTTGATATTTTGAGATGAATTTTCTCCATTGCTTGTGAAATTCTGTTCCGTAAAATTTTTCAAGCTGGAATTCTGCGCTACGAAATTTTGCTCTTTAAAATTCCGTAGCGAAGCCTCTGTATGGTCTTTGCCTGATTTTTGATTAGCCATTATTGCTGCTTCGTCCAGACGATTTTTTTAGTGTCGTAGCCGCTGTGCTTCGCCTTTTTTAGATAGAGGATGCGGATCGGCTCGGGCAGGGTTTTGGTGCGCGAGAGGATGTAAAGCTCGCTCGTATCGGCGCCGAAGATCAGGGCGTAGCGATAGTCGCCGTCCACCTGCGCCACGCGGTAGAGTGAGTCGGAAATTAGGCCTTTTTGATAGAGCAGGCCTACGTTGCGCTTGCCCGCAAACTCCAAGACGTGCTGCTCGTTTTCGATTTTGCCAGAGCTTGTTTTAGCGGTTTTTAAAAGATTGATCGTAGAGTTTTTATCGATAAAGCACTCGTATGCGGTGTTTTGCAGCTCGCCGCCGCCCTTCATACGAGCGATCTCATACCAGCCGCCGCTAAATTTAGCGATGTCGAAGTTTTTTACCAGCGGCGCTTTCGGGCTTAGGCTTTTGGCGCATGAGCCCAGAAATAGCGCGCAAAACGCCAATATAATTAAGTTTTTAAATTTCATCGTTCATCCTTTTTAGAAGATAGAAAAATTCCCTATTTCCTTCTTTACCCGTGATTTTGCAGGCGCTAGCGTGCAGCGCGGCAAGCCCTAGCTCGGCGCATAGCCGCTCAAATTTCGCTCGCGCGGCGCACACCGCTTTTTCGTCCTTGAGCACGCCTTTTTTATTTCGCTTGATCTCCGCGCCGACCTCAAATTGCGGCTTAAATAGCACGATGAGAGCGCTTTTTGCAAGGCTCGCGAGACTTTTTAGGATCAAATTTAGCGAGATGAAGCTCACGTCGCAGGTGATGAGATCAAATTTTTTCTCGCTTGCAAACTCCCTGATGTCGGTGTTTTCGCGCACGATCACGCGAGGATCGCGCCGCAAAATTTCGCTTAGTTGCGAACTGCCGACGTCAAGCGCGGTCACGCTCTTTGCGCCACGCTGAAGTAAAATCTGCACGAACCCACCGGTGCTGCTGCCCACGTCCAAAACATCGGCTCCCGCTAAATTTAAAATGTCTTTTTGCGAGGGCTTTGTTTGTACTAGCTCCGCGCCGCTTTCTTTGCGGCACGCGCCCGCCTTGCCACCCGATTTGGAGGCTTTCGCCGCATTTAAAATTTCTGCCGTTTCGGCGTCTGCGTCCATTTGCGAAAGCCATGCCGTCTCGGCGACTGCGCTCGTCTGTAAAAATTTCACTGTTTGCTTGCCTGCACCGGTTTGTAAAAGTTCCGCCGTATCGGCGTTAGTTTTTGCGGTACGCATCGCTTCAGTAGTCTCTTTCGCGCTCTTTGTCGTCGCGACAGCCGCGCTTGGAATTTTATCAGCCTCGTTCGCGCTCAAAATTTTATCCGTAGCCGCAAAATCTGCATTTGAAATTTGCATCGTTACTTCGCCCGTTCTTTGCATCGCTGCCGCTTTGCTATCTGCTCTTTTTGCGGCACTGCATGGCTTTGAAATTTTTACTGCCGAGTTAGGCAAATTCGCGCCGCAGCTTGCTAAAAGCCCGTTTTCGGCGAGCTCGTCCAGAAAGCCCGCAAGCTTGAGCGCACCCCTGCTTACGTAAATTTGATCAATCGCGCTGATTTCGCCGCTCTGCTCGGGCGCGATCTGCACAGAGGGCCTGTTTTGCACGGCGCCTCGCAGCAAAATTTTATCCTGCTTTATCAGCGCGGCAGCCTGATTTCTGCTGATTTTAAGCGTATTTGCGACGAGCAGATCAAATCTCATTTTGTCTTTTCTCCGCGCCGCGATGAAATTTTAAAGCTTGCGCAGTTTTTGCGCGAGCTTGAGCTTAAAATTTTATCGCGCATAGCAAGGTCGCGGGCAGCAGTACCGCAAGGCTCAAATTTTAGCCCGCGCCGTGCCGCAAATTTAGCCATACTGCGCATTGTAAATTTCTGCTCGCCGTGCATTGCAAATTTTATCTCGTCGCTAGCGAAAATTTTAAAATTTTTCCTATCGGCGCAGTGTTTTAGCGCCGCAAAATTTGAGATATTCTTGCTTGCAGCCGCATCTATCGGCATCGCGCCCGCCGTTTTAGCGCCGCGGCAGGTATAACCCGCCCGCCTTGCAGAAACCGCCTCTCGGTCTACCGCTTTTACGCACGCCTTAGAGCCCAGCGATCTTACAGCGGCTGCTAGATTTATTGCTTTTGTTCTTGCTGCTTGCTCATGCACCACAAAATTTTTAAAATTCTCGCGCTTTGCAAAACATGCAAGCGCCGTAGGACGGAGGTTACCTTTGAAATTTAAGCCGTCTAAGCCGGAATTCTGCGGCATCCATTTTGGGGGATAGAAACCGTTTTTGGAATTTAACCCTGCGCCGTTTGCGTGTGGGTTTGGCACCAAACAAAAAACCTTCACTCGCCGCTCCCCGCAAGCGTTTGGGGCTCTCTCTTGCCTGGTGAATTTGTGTCGGTCGTCGCTAGGCTCGCGAGCGCTTCAAACTCGCTCTCGTCGATCACTCGCACGCCAAGCGAGCGAGCTTTTTGCAGCTTGGAGCCCGCTTCTGCGCCTGCAAGCACGAAGTCGGTCTTGGCAGATACCGAGCCCTGCACCTTCGCGCCCATCGCCAAAAGTCTGGCCTTAAACTCGTCGCGCGGACGGCTGAGCGTGCCGGTGATGACGACGCTGCGGTCTGTGAAAGCGCTTTTAGTGGTCTGCATTTGGGGCGCGCGAGGCGTGATGATTTCGCTTAGATTTAGAATTTTTTCGCGATTTATCTTGCAAAACTCCGCTAGGCTCCTTGCCATCGCTTCTCCAAAGCCCTCCAGCCGCAGAATTTCATCCTCGCTCGCATCCAGCCAATCCTGCCCGAACGCTGCGGCGATCTTGCGCGCGGCCACCTCGCCGATGTGTTCGATCCCCAAAGAGGCGATGAAGCGCTCAAGCGGCGCGTTTTTGCTCGCATTTATCGCACTTAAAAGATTTGAAATTTTTTTATCTGCAAAGCCCTCAAGATCCGCCAAATCCTGCGCGCCGAGGGCGTAAATATCGCCAATTTTTGAAATTTTGCCGCTTTCAAAAAGCTGCGTGATCGTCGCATCGCTTAGCCCTTCGATATTCATGCATTTTTTGGAGCAGAAATAGATCAGTGAGCCTATCACACGCGCCTTACAATCGAGGTTTTGACACTTTATGAGCGCGCCTTCGTCAAGTAGCTTCTCGCCGCAAACCGGGCAGCGATCCGGGCGCAAAATTTCGCTCTGCGTGCCGTCTCTGCGCTGTTTGTAAACGCTCGTGATCTTCGGGATCACGTCGCCGCTGCGGATGATGCCCACGAAGTCGTTTTTCATCAGCCCCAGCCGCGCGATCTCGTCGAAATTATGAAGCGTCGCGTTTGAAACATTTGCGCCGTCGATATTTACGCTATCTACGACGGCTACGGGGGTGACTGCGCCGGTGCGGCCGACCTGCAGATTGATCTCGCGTAGCCGCGTTACCTTTTCGACCGCGGGGAATTTATACGCGACCATAAAGCGCGGAAATTTCACCGTATAGCCCATCTGCGCGCACTTTGAAAGCTCGTTTACGCGGATTACCATGCCGTCAAGCATCAGATCTTTGCTCGCGCGCATGCTATGCAGCGCCTCGTACGCGCTCCTGATCTCGCTCGCGCTCTTGCAGATGCGGCAAAACTCGTCGCGTAAGAAACCTAGACTGCGCACAAACTCCATTATCTGCGAGTGCAGCGCAAAACTTAAGGAATGCTCGCCCACCCCCCACGGGATAAATTTTAGCTTTCGCTTCGCTACGATCGCGCTATCCAGCTGCCTTAGGCTGCCGGCGGCGGCGTTGCGCGGGTTTGAAAACAGGCTCTCGCCGTTTGCGGCGCGCTCGTCGTTTAGCGCGTCAAAATCGCTCTTTGCGATCAGCGTCTCGCCGCGGATCTCGATCCTTTCCGCGTATGGGATCTGAAGCGGCACCGATTTGATCGCTCTTGCGTTTTGCGTCACATCCTCGCCTATAAGCCCGTCGCCGCGCGTCGCCGCGCTTATCAGCACGCCGCCTTCGTAGGTCAAATTTAAGCTCGCGCCGTCAAATTTCGGCTCGACGTAAAACTGCGCGCCGCTCTTCTCGCCGCGAGCCAGCCACGCCAAAAGATCCGCGTCGTCGAAAATATCCTCCATCGACCACATCTGCGCGCCATGAGCGAGCTTGGAAAAGCCCTCGCTGATCGCGCCTCCTATGCGCCTTGTGGGCGAGTAGGGCAGCGCGAGCTCGGGATTTTGCTCTTCGAATTTCTCCGCTTGCGAATAAAGCTCGTCGTACTCCTCGTCGCTTGCGATCGGTTTATCGTCGGTGTAATATGCCCGCGCCCACGCATTTAGCGTGTCTACTGCGGATCTGTATTTATCGTAATTCATCTTGCGCTCGCATCTTTAAATTTTAAAATTCCATGCGCCGCTGAAATTTTACGTCGCATTAGAATTTTACGCTCCGCGGCGAGTCCCTGCATCCCAAACACTGCGCCGTGCGGCTCGTTAGTTTTAAATTTAGCGCCGCGCGCAGAGTTAGATTCAGTGCCGCGCAACAGCCCATTATCGTTAAATTTTATGTCGCATAGCTCGCTCGCTTTAAATTTCGTGTTTAAAAAGGTGCGATCAAATTCCATTGCCGAACTCCTTTAGCGCGCGCTCGTAATCAGCCTGCGTATCGATGCCGATGCTTTTGGTTTCGATCTCAAGCATTGCGATCTTTTCGCCCGCGCTTATGGCGCGAAGCTGCTCGAGTTTTTCGGTATCTTCCAGCGCTGAGGCGGGCAGGGCGCAAAACCGCTTTAAATTCCGCACGCTGTATGCGTAGATGCCGATGTGTCCGAGGTAGCACTCGCATGCCGCGCGCGGGTAGGGGATGAGCGAGCGCGAAAAATAGATCGCAAAGCCCGCATTATCAAGCACTAACTTGACTAAATTCGGATCCTCCGCCGCCTGAGGGTTTATGTATTTGTAGCAGCTCGCCATAAATGCGCCCTTTTTCGTGATCATGGCGTTGGCGAAATCTTTAAATTTAATCAAATTTTCGCTCTCGAAAAAGGGCTCGTCGGCTTGGATATTGATGATGATCTCGTTCTCCGCAAGCGCTGCGTTCGCGACTGCTTCAGCGATGCGGTCGGTACCGCTTTGATGCTCGCGCGCGGTGAGAACGGCGTCAAAGCCGTAATCTTGCGCGATCTTTAAAATTTGCGGCTCATCTACGGCGATTAGCACGCGGTCCGCTTTGGCGGCATTTTGAGCCGTTTTGATAAACATCGGCACGCCGTCAAACTCACATAAAATTTTATTTTTAAAGCGCGTCGAAGCAAGGCGCGCGGGGATTACTATCATTTTTTGATCCACTCCATTATGGCGTTTTTGATCTCGCTTTGCTCCACGACGCTAGAGTGTACCTGCGGCGCGCTAAAAAGGCGCGAGATCTGCGGCGGAATGTCGCTGCGAAATTCCTTCGAAAGCGCGATCATATCGGCTCGCTCGTCCTCGCAAGCCCTGCCTTTAATCGCGCCGATCATCGACGGCGTAAATTTGATCCACTTCGCGGTCGAGATGACTAGATTTAGGCGGCTTTCGTCAAGCAGCTTGAAGCAGGTCGCCGTGTGCGGATCGATCAGCACGCCGTGGCTGCTTTCTTGCTTGATAAACTTAGTGCACTGCGTATCGTCGCAAAAATCCGCCTCGAAGACCTCGCGCAGCTTCGCAAGCTCGCTCGCGCTAAGCTTATAAAATTTATCTCGCGCCAGGCTCTGCATCAGCTCGCTCGTGCGCGCATCGCCGAACATATCGCTAAGCAGCCGCTCGACGTTGGAGCTAATCAAAATATCCATCGCAGGGCTGATCGTGCGGATAAGCTCGCGGCTACGCAGATCGTAGATGCCGCGCGTAAAAAGCTCGGTCAGGATATTGTTCGCGTTTGAAGCGATCTTGATTTTACCGATCTTTGCGCCCATTTTTTTGGCGAAATACGCTCCCAGCGCGTTGCCGAAATTTCCGCTAGGCACTATGACGTCGAAGGTGTTAAATTTAGCGCTCTGTTTTACGCTTTCTGCGCCGCTTGCGCTCGCTGCGGCGCCAAAATTTTTGCCGCACGCCTGGCACTGATCGCTTTGCTTTAAATTTTGCTCAGGGCTCAATACGCCGTGCTTTGAGAAATAGATGCTAGCGTAGAGGTAGTAGATGATCTGAAATAAAATTCTGCCGAAATTTACGGAGTTTGCGGCGCTTAAATTTAAATTCGCCCGCGCGAGTTCGTTTTTGAATCATCATCAGCCAGCAGCGATTTTAGCGCGCGCTGCGTATCGTCGAAGTTGCCACGCACGCCTAAAATTTTAAGATTTGCCGCGCTTTGTTTGACCATCTGCTGGCGCTGTATCTCGCTCGTGCCGCCCTGCGGGTAGAGGCAGACCGCTTTGATGTTTTCGTCGTCCGCAAAAGCCTCCAGCGTCGCAGGCCCCGTGTCGCCGCTCGTAGCGCACATTATTAAAAATTTTTCATTCCTGGATTTTGCGATGCTTTTTAAAAGCGCGCCGAAGGGCTGCAGCGCCATATCCTTAAACGCAAGCGTCGGGCCGTGGTAAAGCTCCAAAATATAGGCGTTTTCGCTTAGTTTTTTGATCTGGACGGGGCAGGCGGGATTTTCAAATTTATCGTAGCGCTTTAGCGCGCTCTCAAAGACCTCGCTACTTACGTCAAAATCGAAGCTCTCGATGATTTTAAGCGCGATCTGTTTGTAGCTCAGATCCTCGCACTGCTTAAAAAAATCCTCGCTCAAAAGCGGCAGCCTCTCGGGGCTGAAAAGCCCGCCGCCGCTCGCGCTCGGATTTAGCAGCGCGTAGCTAAGATCCGCTTTTTGCGAAAAATCTCTCGTAGAAACCAGTTTCATCTTTTTCCTTTTTAAAATTTTAAAATTTACGCCCGCCTAGGCGCTTTAAATTTGATCGCTTAGGTCGCTTGCACGGACTTGCGGCATTGCGGTTTTAAGCCTGCCGCCTCCGCACTCGCGCCTAAATTTCTTCCTTTATCAAACTTCCTATGCCGCCGTCCGTGAAAAGCTCAAGCAGGATCGAGTGCGGAATTTTGCCGTTGATGATATGCGCGGCATTTGCGCCGTTTCGCACACACTGCAGGCACGCATCGACTTTGGGGATCATGCCGCCTACGATCGTACCGTCCTTTTTGAGTTTCGAAATGAGCGCGGCATCGAGCTTGCTGATTAAATTTCCCTCTTTATCGAGCACCCCGTCAATGTCGCTTAAAAATATCGCCTTGCTCGCTTTTAGCGCGGCTGCTATCCTGCTAGCGCAGAGATCGGCGTTGATATTAAAGCTCACATTTTCGTCCGTCTCGCCGCCCGCAAGCGGGGCGATTACCGGCAGATAGTCCTTTTGTAGCAGGTCGTTTATCAGTTTGGTGTTTACCTCGGTGATCTCGCCTACGAAGCCGTATTTCTTCTCATCGAGGAATTTCGCCCTTAAAAGCCCGCCGTCCTTGCCGCTAATGCCGATCGCGGGCGCGCCGTTTTGGTTCAAAAGCGCCGTGATCTCTTTATTTACCGCGCCGCTTAGCACCATTTCGGTAATTTCTATTGCGTCTTTATTCGTTACGCGAAGCCCGTCGCAAAACTCGCTCTGCACGCCGATCTTATCCAGGGTCTGATTGATCTTTTTGCCGCCGCCGTGCACGACGATGATCTTGATACCGACCATATGCAAAAGCACGATATCGCGGGCAAAATCAAGCTTGAGCGCATCGTCGGTTTGCGCCGCGCCGCCGTATTTAACGACGAAAATTTTATCTCTAAATTTACGGATATAGGGTAGCGCAGAGATAATGACTTCGGCGGTTTTGCTCTTTTTTATCATAAAATTCCTTTAAAAACCTTATTTTATCATAGCTTGGTTTATGTAGTTTTGAATTTCTCGGATAAAGTTTTCGCTTAGCTTTAAATTTAGCAAAATCACCGAAATTTCCGCGCCCAAATCCCTTAATTTCACGTAATCTTTCGCCGTGCAAAGGATATGCTCCGCATCCTCGCGCCTTAACAGCTCTAAAATCTGCTCTTTTTTGAAATCATAATGGTCGGGGAAAAATGCGTGGGCTTTTGCGAGCGGTAAAAACGCTTGCAAGCGCCAAGACTTGGCGATGGCGCTGATTAAAATCGTGCGGGATTTTTCAAAGCCAGCCTCTTTAGAATTTAAAATTTTATCCGCGGCGCGATTTAAATTTAAATCCGAAATTTTATTTGCGGTGAAATTTGAAATTTTATCCGCAGGATTTAAAATTTTATCCGTGCCGTTTAGCGCGCCTTGCAGATC
>CAUONQ010000004.1:0-15964 GCA_963456995.1 uncultured Campylobacter sp.
AGCGTAAATTTTCTAGCGCGGCGAATAAATTTTTACTGGCACCCTTCGCACTCGATTGAGCGATCCGCGACGTTGTTTAGCTTCTCGCTATCGGGGCTTTCGGAGCGTAGATAGTAGGTCGATTTTAGCCCCAGCTGCCATGCGAGCGTGTAAATTTCGCTCAGATAGCCGCCGCTAGCTTTGTCTAGGCTCATGAAGATATTTAGGCTCTGGCCTTGGTCGATCCATTTTTGGCGGATGGCGCCCGCCTTTACTAGCAGGCGCTGATCGAGCTCGTATGCAGGCACGTAGGCCTGCCACGTTTTCGGGCTTAAATTTGGCACGACGACCGGGATCATGCCGCTTAGGTTGTGCTCGAACCACTTGCGCTTATACACCGGCTCGATCGTCTGCGTGGTGCCTACGAGTATGCTGATACTCGATGTCGGCGCGATCGCCATCAGGTAGCCGTTTCGCATGCCGTCGCGCTTTACTTTCTCGCGCAGTCCGTCCCAGTCGCAGCTGCTCTGCTCAAAGAGCCCGCCGCGCTTAACGAGCGCTTTGGCGTTTTCGTTCGCTAAATCGATCGGGAAAATTCCTTCACTCCACTTCGAGCCCGCAAAATCAGGATACCTACCCTTTTCTACGGCTAAATTTGAACTTGCTTTGATCGCGTTAAAGCTCACGTTTTCCATTATCCTATCGATCAGTTCGAAGTGCTCGTAACTGCCCCACTTCACGCCGCGCTCGGCCAGCATCTGCGCCTCGCCCATTACGCCGAGCCCTATCGCGCGGGTTTTTAGATTGGTGTGTTTGACTTTGGCGTGCGGGTAAAAATTTAGATCGATGACGTTATCGAGCATCCTCACGGCGATCGGCATCACGCGAGCTATCTCCTCGCGGCTATTGATTTTGCTTAAATTTACGCTTGCGAGGTTACAGACCGCCGTTGCGCCCTCGCTGCAGCCTTTTTCCACGATAAAAATTTCTCTGCCACCGAGCGTGTCTAGCGCGGTGATCTTTTTCGCCTTTTTTACGATGCCCGCGTCGGTTCTTACATCTTCGTTTTCCTCAAACAGCCTCTCGCTGCCGTCGGCAAATACGACCTTAATTTTATAGTGGTTCGGCGCCGTGTTTTGAAAGATCTCGGTGCATAAATTTGAGCTCCTGATTAAGCCTTGATGCGCGTTTGGATTGATGCGATTGGCGTTATCTTTGAAGCACAAAAAAGGCATGCCCGTCTCAAAATAGCTCGTTAAAATTTTCTTCCAAAGCTCCTTTGCCATGATGGTGGATTTTGAAATTTTATCGTCGGCCTCGTACTGTTCGTAGCGCGCCTCAAATTCCGCGCCATATAGATCGCTCAGATCGCTTACTTCGGCGGGATCGAAGAGCGTCCACTTGCCGCCGCTTTGAAGTCTTTTCATAAACAGATCGTTTATCCACAGCGCGGGGAAAATTTCATGCGCGCGGCGCCTCTCCTCGCCCGAGTTTTTGCGCAGATCGAGGAAGTCGCTCACGTCCATATGCCACGGCTCGATATACACGGCGATAGCGCCTTTGCGCGTGCCCAGCTGATCGACGGCGACGGCGATGTCGTTCGTGATCTTCAAAAACGGGATGATGCCGCCTGCGGCGTTTTTGTGCCCGTCGATGCTGCCGCCCATCGCGCGCACCTTGCACCAGTCCCAGCCGATGCCGCCACCGAATTTGCTCAGAAGCGCCATCTCCTTGTAGCTATCAAAAATCCCTTCGATATTATCGGGCGTACTTCCCACGTAGCAGCTGCTTAGCTGATGGCGCGTTGTGCGGGCGTTTGAAAGCGTAGGGGTCGCGAGCATGACTTCAAATTTAGATATAAGATCGTAAAATTTCTTCGCCCAGCTCTGGCAATCAAGCTCGTTTTGTGCGAGGAACATCGCGATCGCCATAAACATCTGCTGTGGCAGCTCGATCGGCGCGCCGCTGCGATCTTTGATGAGGTAGCGATCGTAAAGCGTCTTGATACCGAGGTAGTTAAACTGCAAATCGCGCTGCGGCTGCAAATAAGAATTTAGATCCTCTAGATCGTATTTTTCCTTTAAGCCAAGCATTATGCGACCCGCCGCCTCGCCGCGAGCGAAGTAATCTTTTAGGCTGTTGTAGCCGCTAAAGCCCGTTACTTTATGATATAGATCGTATAAAAATAACCGCGCGGCGACGAAGGTCCAGTTCGGGCGGTCCACGTCGATCTTCTCGACTGCGGTTTTAATGAGGGTTTGTTGGATCTCTTCAGTGGTGATCATATCTCGAAACTGGATCTTTGCGTCCACCTCAAGCTCGCTAAGGCTTACGTTTTCCAGCCCCTCCACTGCCTCGCTCGTATATTTTTTGATCTTACTTACGTCAAGTTCCTCGGTTCTGCCGTTACGTTTGATTACTTTCATATCGTTCCTTGAAATTTAAAAATGCAAATTTAGCGTTAGTTTCCCAATATAAAATACGTCGTCAAAAGAGGCGGCGTAATAAATGCCGCTCATCTCCGCCGTCTTTTAAATTTACGCTAGCTGCGCTGCAAAATCGCGCATTATAGCCAAATTTGCTTAAGAATATCTGTCGTTAAAGGATAAAATTTTTCGATTGTAGAGTCAAATGCAGGGTCAAAATTTAGCAAGGCGGGCGGAAACGATGCGGTAAAATTTGAACGAAATTTTATGCTAGAGGCGCGGAATTTTGCAGGGAAAATTTGCGCGGAGCTTTGCGAAATTCTGCGCCGAAAAAGTAGGAAAACAAAAAAGCTTTGCGGGCAGGTTTAAATTTTACCCGCAAAGCTTAAAAATTTAATTGTGCGGTAGCGGGATAGGCTTTCCGTTTAAGATCATAGAGTTGCTTGCCTTATCGAAGCTAAACTCCATCTTAACTCCATCTCCGTCAGGCTTAAGAAACTGCGAGCCGTAAACTTCCGCCATCGGCGCAAAATCGCGCAGGCTGTCATAAGGCGATAGGAAGTCCGTGATGGTCGTATTTATCGTAGCTTTGCCGTCCAAGCTCATGCGCTTAAAAAGCTGCGTCTCGTCGATGTAGCCGCCTACTAGCGCGCTTGCGTTAAAAGCAAATTTCTTGCCGAGGCTATTTTCAAACGAAAAATCATTCACGTTGATTTTCATATCATCTTTTAGCAGCTTCATAAAAAGCTCTTTATTTTCCGCTAATTTTTCGCCTTCTTGCGGATTTGAGATAACAGACAGATATTTTTCGAAAAGTGCGGCGCTAAAGCTGGTATCGACGCCTAAATGGATGTTTCGCACTAGCACGTCAGCGATTTTTAGGCTTTGGACTTTATCACTTTCGTTGAAATTTAAAATTCCATCTTTTACGCGGTAGCTACCTTCCGTGCTCATATCCGTAACTACGACGAAGCGCTGTTTATCTACAGTTACGACGAGCTCTTTTGTGCTGCCTGCAAAATCTATGTCATTCAAAAAGAGCTTAGTTATATTATCGTCTAGATCTTGGATGCCGTTTTTAAAGTTTGCCTCATAGATAAGATCCTTCATATCAAACCCCGAATCCTTACCGTCGTCTATAAAAATTTCACCGATTTTAAAACCCAAGGCTTTTATCGTTTTGCCACTCATATCGCTTGTGCCGTTTAGGCTAAGGCCTGCAAGACGTCCTATTCCGCCATCTTCGAGCACATTTATATCGGCTAGCTTTGCGCTAAATTTAACCTCTGTAGGTCCGTAGTTTAGATGCGTGCTAAGCGGTGCGTCAGTCTTAAACAGCTTCTTGCAAGGCTCTGCGTAATATGGCGTCTTAATCGTTAAAATTCCGTCGCTCTCAAATCCATCCGCAGCGTTTTTTACGCTATGCTTGATAGTGTAGTCGTAGCGAAAAGCAAAATCTTCCGGGAAAATTTTAGCAGGATCCGGCTCGTCCGTATCGTTGCTATCTTGCGCGCCTGCTTTTTCCTTTAGCTTGCTAAAGCCCTCAGCAAGGCTTTTTTGTAGTTTCTCTTTTTTTACTACGCCTTCGATAAAGCCGCTTGAGTTGCTATCTCCAGGATAAAATTTAGCGCTTTTAGTCTCGAAAATTTCGTTTCTAGCGATAAATTCCGCAATCTGCTGCTCAATCGCCGCGCTGGCACTCTTGCCGACCGCACCGTCAACCGTTTTGGTTATGCTATCGTTTACACTTTTAGCTACGCCCGTTTTAGCGTCCTTTGTCGCTACAAAAACGCCCACTATAAGCGCTACGATGAGCACTAAAGCCGCGATGATCTTTTTCATCATCTCTCCTTTAAATTTAAAATTTATTTGGATCGTATTTTGCTGTAAATTTCTAAAATTTTCAAATTCTAGCTTAGTGTGCTTTAACCTAAAAGAAGTTATAATCGCGGCATTAATATCAAAATTTAGGAAAACTTATGGCAAAACAAACGAAATATATTTTCGTCACCGGCGGGGTGCTGAGCTCGCTGGGTAAGGGCATTGCGGCGGCGTCGATCGCGACGCTTTTAAAGCACGCGGGGCAAAAAGTACGCATATTAAAGGCGGATCCCTATATCAACGTCGATCCGGGCACCATGAGCCCGCTGGAGCACGGAGAGGTTTTCGTCACCGACGACGGCGCGGAGACCGACCTGGATCTTGGGCATTATGAGCGGTTCTTGGATGAAAATTTAAGCCAAGACAACAACTTCACCACGGGCAAAGTTTACAGCTCCGTTATCGAAAAGGAGCGCAGGGGCGATTATCTGGGTAAGACGATCCAGGTGATCCCTCACATCGTAGGCGAGATCGTGCGCCGCATAAAAAAGGCGGGCGAGGGCAACGACGTGCTGATCGTCGAGATCGGAGGCACCGTGGGCGACATCGAGGGGCTACCCTTTTTAGAGGCGATCCGCGCGATGAGAGTGGAGCTTGGTAGGGTAAATACGATGAATATCCACCTCACGCTTGTGCCTTTCATCAAGGTAGCAGGCGAGCTCAAAACTAAGCCCACGCAGCACAGCGTAGGCGAGCTGCGCCGCATCGGTATCAGCCCCGATATGATAATCTGCCGCTCCGAAATGCCGCTAAATCGCGCGCTGAAAGATAAGATCGCGCTAAGCTGCGGCGTGGATAAAAACTGCGTCATCGAAAGCCCCGATAGCGCGAGCATCTATCAGATCCCGCTTGCGTTTTTGAAGCAGGATATTTTAACGCCGATCGCAGAGACCCTAAGCCTAAACAAGCTCGAAGTCGATATGAGCAACTGGGACAGCCTCGTCAAGCGCGTTATCGTGCCTACGAACGAAACCACGATCGCTTTCGTCGGCAAATATATCGATCTAAAAGAAAGCTACAAATCCCTCACCGAGGGGATCATCCACGCGGGCGCGACGCTTGATACGCGGATAAGCTTAAAGTGGGTAGATAGTGAAAAAATTGAAGCTGCAAATGTGGATGAAATTTTC
Source organism: uncultured Campylobacter sp. (assembly GCA_963456995.1). Classification (GTDB taxonomy): domain Bacteria; phylum Campylobacterota; class Campylobacteria; order Campylobacterales; family Campylobacteraceae; genus Campylobacter_B. Next base: position 5,417 of record CAUONQ010000004.1, read on the forward strand.
CGCGACGTAAATGGAATTTTAGTCGCGGGCGGCTTCGGCTCGCGCGGGATAGAGGGTAAAATTTTAGCCATAAACTACGCGCGGGTGCATAAGGTGCCATTTTTGGGCATCTGCCTGGGGATGCAGCTTGCGATGGTGGAGTTTGCGCGCAATATTTTAAAATTAAAGAACGCTAACTCCTCGGAATTTGACCCGCAGACCGAAGATCCGGTAATCTATCTGATCGACAGCTTTATCGACGCAAGCGGCAAAAAGCAGATCCGCACGCACAAATCCCCTATGGGCGGTACTATGCGGCTGGGCGGCTATGACTGCGACGTCAAAAAAGGCTCGCTTTTGAGTAAAATTTACGGCGAGCAAAAAACCATCCGCGAGCGCCACCGCCACCGCTACGAAGCCAATCCGAAGTACCGCGCCGATTTTGAGAAGCACGGTCTTATCGTCTGCGGGGAGAGCGACGGGCTTATCGAAGCGGTCGAGCTAAAAAACCATCCGTTTTTTCTGGGCGTGCAGTTTCACCCGGAATTTACCAGCCGTCTAGTGCGCCCAAATCCCGCGATTTTGGGCTTTATCGAAGCATCTATAAAAAATGCTAGGTAAAAATGAGATAAGGGAAATTCTAAAATCGAGATTTGCGAATGATCGGCATACTAAAATTTCTGAAATTCCCTTACCTTGCGAGCTGAAAGATACCTATAAGGCGGCTTTGCGCATAAAAACTGCCATCGAAGAAAATCAGCGCATAGCCGTAGTCGGCGATTACGACGTCGACGGTATCGTAAGCACCGTCATAATGAGCGATTTTTTCAATCAAATAGGCGCGGAGTACGTCATCAAGATCCCGAACCGCTTCACCGACGGATACGGGCTAAACAGCGAGATTATAGGCGAGCTTGAGGATGTGGATCTCATCATCACCGTAGATAACGGTACCTCCGCGACGGAAGCCGCCGAAATTTGCGCTCAAAAGGGGATCGATCTCATCATCACCGATCATCACATGCCCCCGCCCGTGCTGCCGAGAGCTTACGCGATAATCAATCCGAAGCAGCCTGACTGTACCTTCCCAAATATCGAAATTTGCGGCGCGCAAGTAGCGTGGTATCTCGTGGGCGCGCTAAAAGAAACCCTAGGCGTAAACTACGATATGGCAAGCTCGATGGATATCCTCATCATCGCCATAATCGCCGATATGATGGAGCTGCGCGATATGAACCGCGCACTGCTGCGTTTCGGCATCAAGCGGCTAAATAGTTCGAACCGCGCTTGCTTCAAGGCGATTAAGGAGCACTATTTTAAAAAGCACTTCGAATTCGACGATATCAGCTATACGATCGCGCCGCTAATCAATTGCACGGGGCGGATGGACGATGCGACGATGTCGTATAACTTCCTATGCGCCAAAAATATCAGAGAGGCAAACCACTACCTAGAGACGATAAATTCCATCAATAACTCGCGCAAAGAGGAGGAGAAAAGCCTCTACGACGAGATCGTAAAAAGCGTCGATCCTAGCGACAACGTCATCGTTGTGTGGGGTCCGCAGTGGCACGAAGGGATCATCGGCATCGTCGCAAGCCGCCTAAGCAAGACCTACAAAAAGCCTGCGATCGTCTTTAGCGTGAGCGACTCACGTGCCAAAGGGAGCGCGCGCAGCATCGGTAAATTCGATATTTTAGAGCTGATCTCCTCGCAAAGCGAAATTTTAACGACCTTCGGCGGGCACAAGGGTGCTGCGGGCGTAGGGATCGATCCTGCGCTACTTCAGGAGTTTAAGCGCCGCGTAAATGAGCGCATTACGCCTAAGGATCTGAGCGATTTTAGCGCGCAAGACGATCTGCTGGGCGAGCTGGACGCGTCGCAGATAGACTTTGAGCTGCTTGAAATTTTAGAATTTTACGAGCCATACGGGCAGAAAAATCCGCGCCCGCTCTTTTGTATCAAAGGCGCCCGCGCCCGCAATATCAGGGAGATCGGCAAGGAGGGCAAGCATATCAAAATGGCGCTTGACAAAAACGGCAGCAGCGTCGAGGCGCTGTTTTTCAACTACGACTTTTTGCCGCGCGCGGGCGAGCGGGTCGACGTGATCTTTACGATTAGCAAAAACAACTTCCGCGGCACGATCACGCCAGAGCTCATCATCAAGGAGCTAACTCCGAGCGAGAGCTAGCTTCGCTGCAAAGCGGCTTTCGGCGGTAGGTACGGGTTAAATTTAGCGAGAAGAGAGCAAATTCGCTTGCTCTTGCGCTTTTGCACGGCAGCGGCAAAAGACCCGCCAGAAGCTTGCTTGCGCGTTGCGATCTTACGTCGCGGCGGCGCTTTTGGAAGTTTCAAATTTAAAATTTTGGCTCACAAAGCCCGCTAATACGGCGTAAAATTTTAAAATTTACCTCACGTAACCATGGCGGTCGGCGGATAAGTCGCAGTATTTTCGGATTTTAAAATTTCCCGCGTTGTGCTTAAAATATCGCGGTTACAAAATCTTAAAACAACGTTAGGGCGCTTGGGATAAAAGTCGCGGAATATTTAGAATTTACGATAAATTTACGCTGCGCGGCACGCATTCGGGCGCAATAGCGCGCCGTTGCCTAAATTTTACAATTCAGTCGTTGCGTAAATCGCTGTATGGCATTAAACTTCCGCGCCGCAGTCGAGACGACGTGAACCGCAGCCGCACGGCATCGATAAATTTGCACGGGTCGTGAAATTTCACGGCGCACGCTCTGCCGAGATAATCCACAAGCGCGCATATTTGGCGCCTGTATCGCAAATTTTACAATTCGCATTTGCCTCCAAATTTAAAAAGGTGCGCGAATTAAGGTAAAATTCACGCACCGCCGCTTCATACGATCGCCCAACAAAGACATTTCGCAAATCGGGCTAAATTTTAAAATTTGACCCGCCCTTAAGCTTAGAGGCTAAAAAACCACTACTAAAAACCACTTAAACGGCACCGGAGCGAAGATCGCGTGCGGCAAGCCTGCAGGCATTACTATGCTTTGTCCCGCTTTTACGCGGTGCTTCTGCCCGTCGATCGTGAAATCGCCCTCGCCCTCAAGCGCGTAAACGAACGCGTCGCCGTCGGATTTGTGCGAGCTGATCTCCTCGCCGCCGTCGAAGGCGAAAAGCGTCATATTCAGCGCTGGATTTTGCGCGAGGGTGCGCGAAATCACCTTATGAGGGGATACTTCGACTAGCGAAGCAAGTTCTACGGCCTTAGCGGCGTCGATATTTTTGATGTGTTGCATAAGTTCTCCTTGAAATGAAATTTGATCGATTTTAGCTAAAATTTAGCAAGCTCGCTTTGATAATTATCAATCCGGATCTGCGCTGAAAGGATTTTTCAGAAAGATCGGAACGAAATTTATCAAATATAGCGCGACCGCGGCGATGAAAAGCGCCGAGGGGATCATCACGTATAAAACAAAGCTCTCGCCCGCAAAAACGGCTCTTAAAGTCCCCGCGCTCAGAGCCAAAACGAGCGCCGCGCGGCTTAGGCGCGGGAAGTTTAGCGGCGAAATTCCGCTGTGGCGCTGGCCGGCGATCATTCCCACGAAAAGTATCGCTCCGTAGATATAGCAGATCGCGATGACGTGCAGCGGCGCGGCAGCGTATCCCCCGCGTATCAGCTCCCAGCCCAACCACGCATAGCCCGCCGCGCACGCAGCCTGCAACGCGTAGTAAAACGCCATATAGTGGCGGCTTAGAATTTCGACGTAGTGAAGCTCGCGAAGTTTCGCCAAAAACAAAAACCCGATACCAAGCGCGATAAATCCACACGCCGCCTCGCTTAAAAATGGCGTCGCGAGCGCCAAAGCGAAGGCGAGGAAAGCGGCTAAATTTTTGTAGATAAAATTTGGAATAAAAACGGCGTCGCTTAGCCCCGCCTCTCTTAGTGCTTCATTGCCGATGACGACGCTTATGCGGTAGCTTACGACGGCGATTGCAGCGACGTTGATATGCACGAAGCTAAGCAAAAACTTCTCATCCCCGCTTATGCCATAGGCCGCAGAGCAGGCGCAAAACGCCGCAAGGACCGCCAGAATGCTAAAATTATTCGAGTTTTTATCCAGCCACAAAAGCCATGCCGCAAAGATGAAAAATACCGCCCAAAACAGCCCCGTAATCGCAGCCGCGAGCCGTAAATTTAAAAAGCTCGCGATAAAAGCCGCGATCAGGCAGACGGCAAAGACAAGCGAGACGGGCTTTAGCGAGCCCTCGAAGTTCGTCCAATCGGGCAGCGCGGTAAGCAAAAACGCCGCATAGATGCACGAAGGCGCCAAAAACAGAAAGTAAAACTTATGAGCGGCGACATAATCGATCGCTAGCGCATCGGGCGCTAAAAAACTAAGCGCGCCCAGCGCCGCAAAAAAGCAGGCGCAAAGAACGAAGGTGCGCATCGGATGGGAGAAAAAATTCCTCGCGCGCTCATCTTTAAATTTAGGCGCGTAAAAGCCCAGCTCTTGCTTCTGCGCCGGGCATGGCTCGGAATTTTTGAGCTCCTGTGGCGAAACAGGCTCTGTTCGGTCTTGCGTGGAATTAGCTTCGGAATTCCGATCGGAATTTTTAACGCTTTGCGAGAAGTTATGGACGGAATTTGGATCGGCGCTTCCGCCGTTTTGTGAGAAATCCCACGCGAAATTTTGATTTTTAAAGCTTTGCGCAGGCTCTGCCTCTAAATTTCGATTGGAATTTTTAACGCTCTGCGGGAATTTCGGCTCAAAATTTTGGTCCGAACTCCTAAAGCCTTGCTTAGGCTCGGCTTCCCTGCCGCGAGCGAAATTCCAAAAATTTTGTATAAAATTTAAAGCGGAAATTTTGAAATTTTGCACGGGCTCGGCTTCCAATCCCCGGTCAAAATTTTTAAAATTTTGTGAAAAATCCGAGGCACAAATTTTAGAATTTTGCGCAAAATCGCAATTTCTGTATCCGAGGTCGGATCCGCACGGCGCACCAACCGCACTCTCAAAGTAAAATCTATGCGGCGCGAGAATTTTATTTTCAGAGCTTAGCCTGCGCAGCACCCGGGTCTCGCGCCCAAAACTCGTCAAATTGCGCGGCTCGGCGCTCTTATCGGCATCTTCGCCGGCGCGGATTTGCTTTTTTAAATTTACAAATTGCGAGGCGGCGAGGTTAAATTTCTTCAAATTTACAGAGCCAAAATTCTTAAAATCGCGTGCGTCGTGTAAATTTAAAAAATTCCGCACCGCACAAAACGTGCCTAGAGTGGGATTTTGCTCGCCGCCTAGCCCACTTGCATCGCAAAACGGCGAGCGGTAGGCGCTAAAAACGGCTTTTTGAGCGCCGAACTGCGCGCTCAATCCGCATGCATCAAAACCGCAACGTAGAAAGGCGTCTCGGTTCGCGCCAAATTTGCAGTACAAATGAACGCCCTGCTTCGTGCCAACGCGCCGTAAGCAAACGCCTGCATTGAAATTGCGCTGCGAGCGGACGCTCATACTAGATTGCAAACGATCGCTCGTATTAGAGCTGCGTCGCAAACGACCGATCGCGCTGGGATCGCGGCGTGAGTGGACATCTCGGTTTACGTCAACGCGCCGTAAGTAAGCGCCCACGCTAGAGCTATACCGCAAGTAAGTACTCGCGCTAGAGCCGCAGTATGTATCGCCACTAAATTTCGCCGAATTTCGCGCGGTAAAACCGCAGCACACTGCGCCGTTCAAGAGCACGCTCACGCTATAATCGCAGTTCGCACGGTTGCGCAGTTCGTATTTCGGTGTGATAAAACCGCGGTGCTCTGTATCATGTGAGAGGCTGTATCTGCCCGCGCCGACATCGATACATCCAGAACTCCGCAAAAGCTCGCGCCTGCGCGCATCCAGATCGTAGCGCCCGATACCCCGAAAGAGCCCATCTATGCGAGCGCTGAGGTCGTCGCAGCTAGCGCCTGGCGGCCCGTATCTGCCCACGCCCGGATCGCAATATGTACCAAAACCTCGTTCATACGCGCCTAGGCCGCAACGTAAGTTTAAATTTCGTGCGGAACCTCCCCGCTTGCGCGCATTAAAGATAAAATTTCTACTCATAATAGCTCACTCCCCCAAACTGCTCGCTTACCACGTACTCTTCGTACCGTTCGTCGCGCGCGCTTAGCGGCTCATCTAGGCTCACGACGCGCCTAAGCCCCATCCCCTTGGGCTCAAGCTCGATGATCTCGTGGCTTAGGCGTGCGGCCTCGAAGCGGTCGTGGGTCACCAAAAGGCAGGCAAGCCCCTCGCACTCGATCTTTGAGACTAAAATTTCGATCAGTACGCCGCGCAGATCGCGATCTAACCCCACAAACGGTTCATCAAGCAGCGCCAGATCGCAGCCGCTAAGGATCGTGCGCAAAAACGCCGTGCGCTTTTGCATGCCGCCGCTTAGCTCGCGCGGGAATTTATTCAGATCGCTCGGGCTTAGTCCGATCTTTGCGGCGAGGGCGTAAATTTCGCTCACGCCCGCGGGGCTAAAAATTTCGATATTTTTAAGCGCCGTGAGGTTTGGTAACAGGCGGTTTTCTTGAAACAAAAAGCTGATTTTTTTAAAGTCGTTTTCGATCTGCCCGCTTTTTTTATCTTCCAGCCCGCAGACCAGCCGCAAAAGCGAGGTCTTGCCGCAGCCGCTGGGGCCAAAAAGCGTCTTTACTTCGCCTGCGCGCAGCTGCAGTGAAAAATCTGAAATTATAACGTCGCGTAGAATTTCGTAGCGCAGATTTGAAATTTTTAGCATCATCTGCTCCACGGCATCAGTAAAATTTGAAGCGGCTTAGTCACGAGATAATCGAAAAGCGCCGTAAAGGCTATGACTAGGCACACATACGCCATGACTTCGACCGTATCGATATTGACGCGCGCTTCGGCGATCTTTGCGCCGATACCGTCGTTCGCGCCCAAAAGCTCCGCCATCACAAGCACCTTCGCGCCGTTGCTGACCGCGACGTAGATCGCGGGGAGCAGCCGCTCGATTAGATGCGGCGCGTAGAGGTAGCGCAGTTTTTTTAAAATTGAGCTTTTGTAGCTGTCGAAAAGCTCGGTGTATTCGGTACTCACGCTAGCCATCGCCTGCGCCGCGGACGCAAAAGTCATCGGCGCGACGACGATAACGACGGTGAAAAGCACGCTTTTATCGCCGAAATGAAACCAAAATATCGCAAGCACGATCCAGACGATGGGCGGAGTCGAAAGAAGCACGGTAATTAGCGGGTTTAAAAAGGCTCGCAGGCTTTTGAAATACCCTGCCGCAAGCCCGCTGCAAATCCCCGCAAAAAGCGCGAGGAAGGTGTCCACAAGCGCGCGCTTAAGCGACAGGGCTGGATCATTTGCGGCGAAATTTTTTAAAATTTCGCACGCCTTAAAAAAAACAGCCGCGGGTTCGGGCAAGATGAGCGGCCCGTAAGCCTCGCTCGCCACCTGCCAGACGGCTATGAAAAAGCATACCGTCCCTAGGCTCGCAAAGCCGCCCCATAGATAGTCTATGACGTAAAACGCGGGATTTTGAGCTTTGCGAATTTTATCGATTTTTAGCATAGGAAAAATTCGTCCTTAGGCATCGCGCCGCCGAGGAGCTTAGGGTTAAATTCCATCAAAATTTCATAAAATTTCAAAAGCTCGTCCTTGATCTCGCTAGGTTTTTTGACGCATAAATTCGACGTATCGATGCTCATAAATATCGCAGGCGGCGGCGCAGGAAAGAAATTTGTCCCGATCGCGGCGGCGCTTTGTTTGTTTGCTTTGATCCACGCAAGCGCATCTACCAAATCGGCATTTAAAATTTCAAAATCCGCCTTTTTCGCGGCGTAAAAATCAGTATCGGCGATGATGCCCGCTTGCGGGATTATGGGCTTTACCGAAAACGCCTGCGCCCACATATCGCTTAAATTTACCCCTCGCTGCACGGCGATACCCGATACTTTGCCCTTTAAGATCATGGCGCTTGCTAACGGCTCTACCGTGATCGCGACATCGTAGTCCTTGGCCAAAAACAACTGCGCGCTCTCTGCGGGGCTGGCGGTGTAGTCAATATTTAGCCCGCTAATGCCCTGCTTTTTCGCTATGGCTCGCACGATGATGTCTAGCATATCGTTTTTAAAAGGCATTACGATCTTTTTGCCCTTCAGCTGCGCAAATTCCGTTATCTTCTCGCCCTTGCTCATCACGAAATTTAGCCCCTCGGTGAGGATATTTACCATACCGATCTTGCGCCCCTGATTTGCGAGGTTCACCCCCACATTGCTAGGGCTCATCATAACCTTGTACTCGCCGTTTGCCACGCCTGCGCGCAGCTGATCGGGATCGCGCCAAAGCTCGAGTTTGGCGTCGTATTTTTTGCCGATCTGTCCCTGCATGCACGCAACGCCGATGATAAGGCTAGGCATCGCGGGCGCGCCGTAGATAGTGAAGGCCTCCTTTGCAAAAAGAGGGCTAGCAAGGCCGCTAGCCGCCAACGCAGACGTTAGTTTTAAGAAATTTCTTCTTTGCATCTTCTCCTCTTTTCATTCCTGCCAAACGGCAAGATTTTGATAATCGATGTGCAATTATATCAAAAACAGGAGTGATTCGGTTTGATTAAGCTCAATAGTCCCACTTTAAATTTTAATGCGCTAAAATTTAAAACGCCCCGCAGCGGTAAAATTTTATGCTAAAATGGAGAAAATTTCAATTCAAGGACACAAAATGAGAAGCGACATCATCAAAAAAGGCTATACGCGCGCACCGCACAGAAGCTTGCTAAGAGCGACGGGGCTAAAGGACGAGGACTTTGAAAAGCCCTTCATCGGCGTAGCAAACAGCTTCATAGAGATCATCCCGGGGCACTTTTTCCTCAACAAATACTCCGAAATTTTAAAAGACGAGATCCGCAAAAACGGCTGCGTACCCTTTGAGTTTAACTGTATCGGCGTGGACGACGGCATCGCGATGGGACACAGCGGGATGCTTTATAGCCTGCCTAGCCGCGAGCTAATCGCAAATTCGATCGAAACGGTGATGAATGCGCACGCCCTAGACGCTCTAGTTTGCATGCCAAACTGCGATAAAATCGTACCCGGCATGGTTATGGGCGCGCTTCGCGTGAACGTACCGACGGTTTTCGTTAGCGGCGGTCCGATGAAAAAGGGCTACACCAAAAAAGGCGAGCCGATCGACCTATCGACGGCGTTTGAGGCGGTGGGTAAATTTGAAACCAAAGAGATCAGCGCCGAGGAGTTAAAAGAGATCGAGTGTGCCGCCTGTCCGAGCGGTGGCAGCTGCTCGGGGATGTTTACAGCAAACTCGATGAATACGCTGTGCGAAGCGATGGGTATCGCGCTAAAAGGCAACGGCACGGTGCCAGCACTTACGCCCGAGCGCGAGGAGCTCATCAGGCAGGCGGGGCGACGAATTTGCGAGATCGCGCTGGATGAAAAATACAAAATCCGCAACATCGTGAATGAAAAATCGATCCAAAACGCCCTAGTCGTCGATATGGCGATGGGCGGCAGCAGCAACACCGTGCTACACATCCTAGCTATCGCGCGCGAAGCGGGGGTAAATTTGCAGATCGCAAGCCTAAACGACATCAGCCGCAAGATCGCTCACATCGCCAAAATCAGCCCGAGCCTGCCAAACGTGCATATGGAAGACATCGACCGCGCGGGCGGCTTAAGCGCCGTGATAAACGAAATTTCGCGCCGCGACAACGGGCTACTGGATCTGGGCGCGCCGACCGTCACGGGCGAGAGCTTAGGCGAGCGTGTCGGAGCTAGCGCCATAAAAGACGAATCTGTCATCCGCAAGATTGAAAACGCCTACTCGCAGGTCGGCGGGCTGGCGGTTTTGTTTGGAAATTTAGCCGAGCAAGGCTGCGTCATCAAGACCGCGGGCATCATCGGCGAGCGCAAATTTAGCGGCAAGGCTGTGTGCTTTAACAGCCAAGACGAGGCGATAGAGGGCATCTCAAACGGCAAGGTAAACAAAGGCGACGTGGTCGTCATCCGCTACGAAGGGCCGCGCGGAGGCCCGGGTATGCAAGAGATGCTAAGCCCTACGAGCCTAATCATGGGGCGAGGCCTGGGCGCGGACGTGGCGCTGATCACGGACGGCAGATTTAGCGGAGCTACGAGAGGGCTAAGTATAGGGCACGTAAGCCCGGAAGCTGCCGAGGGCGGCATGATCGGTCTAATAGAGGACGGCGACATAATCGACATCGACGTGGATACGTACGCGATAAACGTGCGTCTAAGCGAGGCCAAGATCGCAGAGCGCAGGGCTAAATTTAAGCCGATCGAAAAGCCTCTGCCGTTTCGCTGGCTACGAATGTATCGCAAGCTGGTAACTAACGCTAGCAACGGAGCGATTTTGGAGGCGTAAGCCAATAGTAGATTTGAGATAGATAAATTTTTAATAAACACAAAAGCCTTATATTTCTTAATATACGGCTTTTGCAATCTATGAGAATTTAAGATGTCCTTAAAATAATTTTTATCATGAGTGCTGCAATAAGAATGAACAAGCCTAGAATCGGCGTGATAATAGCTTCATCTTTAAATAGAAACGATTTGCTTTTCTCGCG
>CAUONQ010000005.1:0-15872 GCA_963456995.1 uncultured Campylobacter sp.
GTTGCGCCCGCACTACTCAAATTTTGAAATTCCGCGTATCATGGTTAGCGGCAGGCAAGGGCTTTTTAGCTTCATTTTGAAGATGAAGAAGGGCAGAAATAGATGAAAATCGCCTATCTTTGCTGCTCCAGATTTTACGGCGGCGTCGAAAAGATCGTGATCGACTCGCTAAATGAGCTTTGCAAAAGCGAGCAGGCGGCGCTAATCGTGCCCGCGCGATGCGAGTTTTTACAGCGTCTGGATGCTCGCGTGCAAATTTATCAGTACAAAAGCCGTGACAAGCGCTACAACCCGTTTTTGTTCGCTGAAATTTATCGGTTTTTACGCTCGGGCGGATTTGAAATTTTACATTCGCACGGCGCCAAAGCCGCACAGATCGGCTTCGTGGTCGAAAAATTTTTAAGCCTTAAGCTTGTCGCGACCAAACACAACGATCGCAAGGCGCCGGTTTTCGATCGCGTGCGAAACGTCATCGCAGCCTCTCGCAAGGTCGCAACCACGATAAATCACGCCGCGAAGGTGATATATTTCGGCATAGAGCCGCGACAGGAGTTTGCAAATCGTGAAATTTACGCGCGCTGCAAGGACTTGGAGGGTGCCGCAAACGAAGCGCTCAAGGAAACAAAGGACGCGCGCAGCGACTCGGCTGGCGCTGCGGGTGCGTCGCAAAATATGGCTGACGCTGCGTACACGTCGCAAGATATGCCTGGCAGGGCGGGTGTGTCGCAAGATAGGGCTTTGGATGCGGACGCATCGCAAAATAAGACTAGTAGCGTATTTGTATCGCAACAGGGCGCAAACGCGGCGGCAGGAAATTTTAAATTTAGCATCGTTGCGGTCGGCAGGCTCGATAAGATTAAGGGTTTTGATCTTTTGATCCGCGCCGCAAGCGAGCTGAAATTTGATTTCGAGCTTAAAATTTACGGTCAGGGCGGCGAGAGGCAAAATTTGCAAAATTTAATCGATTCGCTAAATTTACGGGACCACGTGCGGCTATGCGGCTTTTGCGACGACGTTGCGGCAGCTCTTGCCGCGTCGCACCTGCATGTCATCAGCTCGCGCAAGGAGGGCTTTCCCGTGATTTTGATCGAAGGTATTTTTTATTCGCCCGTGCTGATATCTACCCGCGCGGGCGGAATTTCGGAAATTTTAAGCGAGGAGTTTTTATGCGAGGCGGCGGATCTGGGCGCCAAGATCGATGAAATTTACCGCACTTACGGCAAATACGCCCGGGCTTTTGCGCAAAAACACGCTAAGTTCAAGCAAACTTTGACGCTGCAAAATTATATTAGCTCGCTTAAAAATTACTACGAGGAGCTGTTATGCGAAGCCTAAAGATCGTGCATTGCGGCATTTTCAACGAATACGACGACGGCAGTTTTTTCTACGGCATGGAGCGCAAGATCAGCCACGGTCTCATCCGCGGCGGGCACTTCGTCTATGATTTTAGCTACCGCGATTGGGAGCGAAGCCTGCGCTTTTGCAGGCTGAAAAACAGTGGGCTAGAGAAGATGAACGCCAAACTCGTGCGTATCTGCGAAAACATGGGCGCCGATCTACTTCTAATCGGTAAGGGCGAAAAGATCAGTCTTAGCGCGCTGCGGGCGATAAAATCGGCGCTTCCTAAGATTAAAATCGCGATCTGGTACGTCGACCATCTGCAAGAAAAACGGGAATTTTTCGAAAAATTAAGTTTCATCGACGTGTTTTTTTGGGCGAATGCGCTGAAGCTACGCGATCTTTCGGCTAGATACGGCGCGAAATTTGCCTTTTTCCCAAACATCTCCGACGCGGCGTTTGATAAGCGCCTAGACGCCGCTAAAACGACCGACGTGATCTACATAGCGCGCGATTATCAAGAGGACGTGAGGTATAAATTTGCACTTTTGCTGCGCGATTTTTGCGAAAAAGAGGGGCTTAGGCTTAAAATTTTTGCGAGCCTCGGCGCGCCTGCCGTATTCGGCGATAAATTTCATCGCGAGATCGCGGCTGCGAAGATCGCGATAAATTTTAATCGCGACGACGAGCTTGAGTGCGCGCGCGCTCATAAATTGCTCGGCGCGAGCGACCGCATGGCGCAGTTTTTAGGATGCGGCGTCTGCACTTTTAGTCCCAAGATCGCGGGGTTTGAGCGGCTTTACGAGGACGGCTCGGAGATAGTTTATTTTGACGGTCCTGCGGATTGCTTTTCAAAGATTAAACGCCTTCTTGCTAGCGGCGAATACGCGCGTATCGCGCGGTGCGGCAGAGCCAAGACGCTAAGGATCGCAAACGCCGCCCGAGTGGCAAAATTTATACTTGAGACGATCTTTGAAGAAAGCTTTGGCGCAGATGCTTGCGGTGAAATTTCTGATGAAAAATGCAGCGAGAGCGGCGGCGAACGTCACGACGCACCAAGCGGAAAAGATAAAAACGATCGGGGCGATTTTTACAGCGAGCCTTACGAGTGGCGCGAGTTCGTCTATAAAAACGGAGAGAAATTCAGATGATTTATTTTGCGGCTTTTCTGATCTTTGCCGCCGCGGTGGGCGTTTCGCTGCGGTATAACTGGTGGCGGATCCCGCAGGGCTGGCATAAGGCGCGGGTGCTGATGTATCATAGCGTAGAGGAGCATAAGGGCGATAAATTCGACAAATGGCGGCTGAAGCCTGCGGATTTTGAAAGACAGATCGCGTGGCTTGCGAAAAACGGCTTTAGCAGCTTTAAGCTTAGCGAGCTTATCGCGCTAGAGCGGCTGCCTAAAAAGGCGGTTTGCATAACGTTTGACGACGGGTTTGAAAATAATTTTACCAACGCCTTTGAAATTTTGAAAAAATACGATTTTAAAGCGAGCATATTTTTGGTGCCGGACGCCGTGCAAAACGACTGGGAGCGCGCTAATACGACCCATCTTGCGCGGATGCTAAACGAGGAGCAAATTTTAAAAATGCAAGCAAGCGGGCTGGTGGAGTTTGGCGCGCATACGATGCATCACGTAAATTTAGACCTTACCTACGCGAACGATCCGCAGCTCGCAGCAGATGAAATCATCACGTCCAAAGCTCGCGTAGCGCGTATTTGCGGGCGGCCGTGCGAGGTATTTGCCTACCCGTACGGTAAATTTAATGACGAAATTTTAAATATCGCCAGATCAAATTTTAAAGGCGCGGTGGTCGTAAAGCGCGGACTTTACGAAGCGGGCGACGACAAATACGCCGTAAAGCGTATCGGCATTTTGGGCACGGAGGGGTTTTTTGATTTTTGGCTGAAATTTACGAGGATAAGGAACAAACTATGATTAAAGCATCCGTTTATGCGATAGTGATGAATGAGGAGCGCCATATCGAGCGTATGCTGCGTAGCGTGGCGGATTTTGCCGAGATCATAATCGTCGATAGCGGCAGCACCGATGCCACGCTGCAAATCGCGCGTAAATTTACCGATAAAATTTACCATCACGACTGGCAGGGCGAGGGGGTGCAGAAAAACTACGCGTTTTCGCTATGCAGCAACGAATGGGTGCTCAATCTCGACGGCGACGAAGAGGTGAGCCCTGAGCTAAAAGGCGAGATAGAGGAGTTTATGAGCCGCAGCGATTACTCGGCGCTGGATATTAAATTTCACGAATACTCGCTAGGGCGCAGATGCTCTGACCTCGTGCATAAAAACACCCACATCCGCTTCTTTCGCAAGGAGTGTGGCGAGTATAAAAATATGGGGGTGCACGCGCAAATTTCGATCATAAAAGGCGCGGTGAAAAAGAGCAAATTTTGCATCAACCATTTTAGCGAAAAGCCGATCGCCGAGCTTGTTATGAAAAACAACAACTACTCTACGCTGCGCGCGCAGGGGGATTTTGAGAAGGGCAAGAAGCCGAGCCTTGCGAAGCTTTTGCTGATCTATCCGTTTGCGTTTTTTAAATCGTACATTTTGCGCAGATCGCTTTTTGACGGGCGCAAAGGATTTATCACGGCAAACATTAACGCATTTTACGCGTTTTTAAAAGAGGCGAAACTTTACGAGAAGTATCTTAAAAAGGGCGAAGATTAATCGAAATGATAGAAAATTTTAGCTATCATTGGGACCTAAATTTAACGGTGAAAAGGGCGAAAAAATGGACAAAAAAGTAGTAGCGGCACATAAAATTTCAGACGAAGAATATGAAAAAATTTTAAAAATTTTAGGTCGCGAGCCGAATCTGCTCGAGCTTGGGATTTTTAGCGCGATGTGGAGCGAGCACTGCAGCTATAAATCGAGTAAAAAATACTTAAGCGGCTTTCCGACCAAGGCGCCTTGGGTTATCCAGGGTCCCGGCGAAAACGCAGGCGTCATCGACATCGGCGGCGGCATGGCTGCGGTTTTTAAGATGGAAAGCCACAACCACCCTAGCTTCATCGAGCCGTTTCAGGGCGCTGCGACCGGCGTAGGCGGGATACTGCGCGATATCTTTACGATGGGTGCGCGCGTCGAAGCCAATATGAACTCGCTTCGTTTCGGCGAGGTGCGAGGAAGAAGCGAAAATGCGCGAAAACAGCGCTATCTGCTAAAAGGAGCGGTCGCAGGCATCGCGCACTACGGCAACTGCATGGGCATCCCTACGATCGGCGGCGAGACGACGTTCGACGCTAGCTTTGACGGCAATATTTTGGTTAATGCCTTTGCGCTGGGTATCGTTAAAAAGGATGAAATTTTCTACGGCAGGGCCGAAGGCGTGGGCAACAGCGTGATCTACGTGGGCTCTAAGACGGGGCGCGACGGGCTCGGCGGAGCCGTGATGGCGAGCGATAGCTTTAACGACGCGAACAAATCTCTGCGCCCGACGGTGCAGGTAGGCGATCCGTTCGCCGAAAAGCTGCTGATGGAAGCGTGCTTGGAGCTTTTTAAGACAGACTACGTCGTGGGTATCCAGGATATGGGCGCGGCGGGGCTTACTTCAAGCAGCTTTGAGATGGCGGGGCGTAGCGGTAGCGGCATGAAGTTAAATTTAGACCGCGTACCGATGCGTGAGGAGGGGATGAGCCCGTATGAGCTGATGCTAAGCGAGAGCCAAGAGCGTATGCTGATCTGCGCCAAAAAGGGCTGCGAGGAGAAAATCAAAGAAATTTTTGCCAAATGGGATCTTGATGCCGCCGTCATCGGCGAGGTGACGGATAGCGGCAAGATGGAGCTTTTTTGGCACGGCGAGCTGGCGGGCGTTATTCCAATCGAGCCGCTTAGCGAGGCGGCTCCCGTGCTGGATCGCCCGATAAAAGAGCCTGCGTATATGGCGCAAATCGCGCGGCAAAATTTATGCGGCTGCGGCGCGAGCGAGCGCGAGCTAGACGCGGCGTTTGATAAAATTTTTGAAGACCCCGAAGTACTAAATAAATCCTACATCTACGATCAATACGACGCCAACGTAGGGCTAAACTCCGCCAAGCGTCCCGGTATGCTAGGCGCTGCGGTGATGCGAGTTAAGCAAAACGGCGTAAAGCTCGCGATGGCTGCGGACTGTAATACGCGGATGAATTACGTCCATCCTCGCATAGGCGCGGCGCTCGCGGTAGCGTCGGCAGGGCGAAAGGTCGCTATGAGCGGCGCGATGCCTCTAGCCATCACCGATTGCCTAAACTACGGCAATCCGCAAAATCCCGAGGTTATGTGGCAGTTCGCGCAGGGCTGCGAGGGGATCAAGCAGGCTTGCGCCGCGCTAAATACCCCCGTCGTAAGCGGTAACGTAAGCCTATATAACGAAACGGGCGGCGTTAGCATCCAGCCCACTCCCGCGATCGTGTGCGTGGGCACGAACGAGGGCGAGATCATCCCTAGCCATTTTTGCGCTAGCGGCGTGAGTGTCTATCTAGCAGGCGATACGAAGGGCGTCTTTGCAGGGTCTCTTTATATGAAAACGGTGGAAAATCGTGTCGCAGGCAGCCTACCTGAGTTAAATTTAAAGGCCGAGCGCGCTCTGTGGGACCTCGCGATAGAAGCCGGCAAGAGCGGGGTTTTGGAATTTGCAAACTCCGTAGGTATCGGCGGCGTGGCAATCACGCTTGCAAAGATGGCGTGCGTAGGCGGCGTAGGCGGCGAGTTTGAGATGAATTGCGACGATAGCAGAGATATTTTCGACGAGAGCTTTTCGCGCGCGATTTTCGGCGTACGCGACGAGGCGAAATTTAAAGAGCTGGCCGCAAAATACGGGCTAAGCTTAATGCGCCTAGGCATCAGCGGCGGCGAAGCGTTTCGCATAAATTCCGTTCGCAAAAAGCTCGCTGCGCTAAAAGAAATTTACTTCGGCGAGTTTGCTAAGATCGTAAAGAGCGAAGATTAGCGCGTGCTTAGCATCATATTTCTTTTAATCGCGCTGTATATTTTCGCGCAGATCGGCGTGGCTTTTGGCAACTCGGGCTATCGCGGCAAGGCGCAAATGCAGCTAGCAGAGGCTAAAATTTTAGTAGCGCTTCTAGCCAAGGTCGCCAAAAGCGACGGGTATGTAAGCGAGTCCGAAGCTGCGATGATAAGCGAAATTTTAGACGATTTGGTGCGCCAAATGGGCGCCGGCGAACGCGAACGCCAGGCGCTGAAGCTCGTTTATAAGCTCGAGAAAGAAAACCTCGCAAATGTTCGCGAGCTCGCCGAAAAATATAACCAAACCTACCGCCCGAGCCCGAGTCGCAAAACGGGGCTAATCTATTTCTTTTTAAATTTAGCCTACGTCGATCGCGGTTTTAGCGCGGCAGAGCGGCGCACAATCTCGCAGATCTGCGACGGATTGGGCATTGCGGAGCATATCCAAAGCCAGATATTCGCGACCTTTGAGCGCAGCTTTTACGGCACATATTACGAAAACGGCGGCGCGCAAAGCAGCTCCGCTTACGACGAATATGACGGCTATAGTACAAGAAGCGGTGGGTATTGGGACAAATACGGCGGCAGAAGCACGGGCGGCTACGGAAGCAGTAGTTACGGCGGCGGCACCGGCTACGGATATGGCGGCACGGCGGGTTCGGGCTACGGAGGCTCGCAAAGTTCGAGCGGTTACGGCGGGTATTCGAGTGGATATAGCGGCGGCTATTCGGGCGGCTCGCAAGGCTCCGCCAAAAGCAAAAGAGATCCGTATGAAATTTTGGGACTATCCAAGGACGCTACGTTTAATGAGATCAAGAAAAAATATCGCGAGCTCGTGAAAAAATACCATCCCGACATCCTGATGGGCAAGGGCGCGGACGAGGAGATCATCCAGGAGGGCACGAAGAAGCTTCAGGAGATCAACGAGGCGTATAAAATTTTAAAAGAGCGCTTCGGCGAGAAGTAGGGCGAGCAAATTTTAAAATTTGAGGGCGCAAAACGCCTTGAAATTTTAAAATAGGATGGCGAGACGGCGGCAAGGTGCGGCGAAGGATTAGAATTTAAGGAGCGATGAATGAAAAATTTTATAATTTTTGCCGTTTTGGCGGCACTACTTGGAGGATGCGCGAGCAAAAAAGATCAAAATGGAATTGCCGACTCGGAAGATATCGTAATGTTAAGCTTTGACAAAAATATTTCCACCAGATACCGAGCCCATAACGGAAAACTCTATAAAAATGGCAAAGTGTTAGGCAAATATCTTACGGCACCGGGACTTGGTATGCAGATTTATACGGATGAAATGGGAAATGGTTATATAGATCCCAGTGCGATAAAGGAATATAATTCTAAAAAAATTGCGGAGATAATATTCGTTCCGAACGAATTTCTTAAAGTAATCTCTTTTAGCCATAATGACGGCGTTTGTAAAGCATTGTCCGCAGGAAAATATGTACATATAAAGGAGTATATTACTATGTATTCACGAGGTGAGCCGATCGTGGCATATAGTTATGATGTTTTGATGTCAAGAAAAGGAATGGGGAAAATTTCATCCAGGTATGATTTCGCTAATGAAAAGTTATCTTATGTGGATAAAAAAATTTTAGAAAAACTAAATTCGACAGTAGCAGATCATGTGCAAGCATCCGTTGTACTTAGCGGTGCTACGCTTCTTGGTCTGCTTTGTAGAGAAAAGTCTAAAAGGTTGGATTAAATTTAAGGAGTGATAAATGAAAAATTTTATAGTTTTTGCCGTTTTGGCGGTACTACTTGGAGGATGCGGGGTATTGCGTCCGGCTAAGAGTGATAAGGAGTTTAAATTTTACGACGGCAACAAAACCGTGATCTATAAATTTGCTGGCGAAGATCTGTATGAAAATGGCAGAAATTTAGGCTCTTATTCTATGGATAGAGGCGAGTTTAGGATGCTTGTGCTCGACGAGGTGGGCAAGTCTTACGGCAATAACTACAAGTCCGCGCTGAATGCTAAGCGGATGAAATTTTATCTTTTTAACGATGAAAGGGCTATGGTATTTAGCATTTGGCACAAGGATGGGATTTGCAGCGTCTATAACGCAGGCAGATACGTAAATTTCGACTATACTTCAAATATGTTCAAAGACGGCGATTGGCTTTATGCGGACGGCAAAATTTCAAAAAGCGAGAGCTCGGTGCAAAATATGAGCTCAAAAACGTTGAGTGCATATAAAAATATGAATTTTGAAAAAGCGGTCGATCGCAAAGATACGAAATATATCGCGGAGGAGTTGGCTGTGGCTGGATTTTTCAAAAAGACGATCGATGGTCTTAAAACCATGATCTTAGACGATTTTTGCAGATAAACTTCGGGGGAGTTATGGATAAAATTAAAATTTTAGCGCTACTTGCGGCGGTCGTGCTGCTTGCGGGTTGTATGAAGGTAAAGTATTCACAAGCCGAGCTACATCCGGAAAATTCCGTGATGATGAGTTACGACGGGCAGACCGTCACCGAGTATAAAATTTCAGGCGGCATGCTTTTAAAAGATGACGCAATCTTAGGAAGATATGAAGAGGAGGGCTCCAATCTCTATCTATTTACGGACGAAAGAGGAGCCGGCACGGCTAAGGATCAAATTTCGCAAAGAGCTCTAAATAAATTTACGATCTACGTTTTTACGCCCAATAAAGAGCTGCGAATCGCCGAGTATTCCGCAAGCGGCGGCGTTTGCAAGGCCTTTGCGGAGGGCAAATTCGTAAGCCTAAAAGAGCACTTTAGCGGCTACGCTTCCTCCGCGCCGCTTTATTCATACTCGTTTTCGGCTTCGGTGTCGCAAAGCGCCAGCGCAAACGTGATCTCACGCTACGAATACGTGGGCTCAAGACTAAAAAATAGTAGGGCATTCTTGCAAAGCCCGCATACGGCTCTAAGCAATACGGTGAAAGAGAGCATCGAGTGGCACCGGGACAAATTGCGCGATATTTGTAAGATAAAATTTTAAAAACCAAACCAACACGAAAGGAAAAACATGGGATTTTTATCCAAAGACGAAGAGCCTCAGAAGCAGGGCGCCAAAAAGGCGGCGAAGCAACCGCCTATTTTGATGCGACAGACTCAAGAGATCATCACGAATATCGAGAAATATCTGGGCGCGCCGTTGCTTACCTACTTCAATTCGGGCGCGGGCAGCGTCTGTGGCAACGACGCGATCAGTATCAATGACCACCTCAAGGGTAAGCATTTCGAAAAGCTCTACCTTTACAACAAAAGCGACGGCGGCAGCGGTATCGCATCGCTTAAGATCGTCTCGATCCTGCGTAATCACTGCGACGAGCTGATCGCGCTCGTGCCTGCAAACTGCGCTTCGGCGGCTACGATGATGGCGCTTGGGGCGAATAAAATTTTAATGGGGCCGCTAGGCTATCTCACGTCGGTCGATACCTCGCTGCGACACGAGCTTTCGCCCGTTACGAACACCAACGATCAAGCCAACGTATCGATGGATGAGCTAAGCCGCGTGGTGAAGCTTTGGAAAAATAACGAGCGCCCGAACGACGAGAACCCGTACAAAGAGCTTTACAAGTATATCCATCCGCTCGTTTTCGGCGCCGTCGATCGCGCAAGCAGCTTGTCGCTTAAAATTTGCCGCGAAATTCTGCGCTATCACTTCGAAGATGAGCAAAAGATCGCCTTTATCAGCGACAAGCTAAACAGCGGCTATCCGTCGCACGACTATCCGATCTTATTCAGAGAAGCTAACGAGCTTGGGCTTCAGGTCGAGAAGATGGATATGCGCCTAAGCGAGATGCTTCAAATTTTAAACGAGCTCTACGCCGAGATGGGGCAGCGCACCTTCACCGACTTCGATGAGAACAACTACCACGACAACAACATCGCCAATATCATCGAAATTTCGGGATGTCAGATCTACTATCAGATCGACAAGGACTGGTTTTATCGCGAGGAGGAGAAGCGCTGGATCGTACTAAACGACGAGAGCTCGTGGCGCAAAAACGAGATCGACGGCAAAAATATCAAAAACAGCATCTATTATATTTAGTGCTGTTTTGGATTTCGCGTCGCTTTAAATTTACGGCTTGTAAAATTCAAAGCGGTGCGAGCAAAACGGCGGCATTTGAGAAGCAAATTTAAAATTTGCGCGCCGTAAATGCGGTAAATTTAGCAAATTTCACTTTGCCGATTTCCGCTTCATAAATTCGGCAAAATTTTAAAATTTAAAGGGTTTTTGCGATGAAATTTTTTATCTCGTCTCTGTTTTTGGCTCTGTCGCTGCTCGGCTGTGCGGGCAAAAACTCGCTCGCAACCGATGAAACCTACGTTCTTTCGGACGAGCTTGGAGATACGAAATACACTCTTTACGGCGGAAATCTCTACGAAAACGGCACGATTTTAGGCCCTTACGAAACGCGAGGCGATGCGAGGCTTGCGATTTTAGGCGGTAGCGGCGCAAATTTAGACAAAAATGCAAAGCTCATAAAACTATATTTTTTCGAGCGTAGATACGGTGCGATCTATACCACAAGCCACAAAAACGGGGTCTGCGCCGAGTACAATAAGGGAAATTTCGTAGATTTTAAAATTTTATTTAATATTTTTCAAAGCAAAGAGTGGTTTAATTATAGCGGCGGCATCTCTCCGGGCGGCGAGAGGCTAAAAGAGCTGAGTTCGGCGCGCATGGCGAAATTTAACGGCGCCAAGCTCGGCGCAGCAGATGAAAAGACGAGGCGCGAGTATCAAAAGGCTCGCCGTGAGGCGATTTTGTATTTTCAGCTTAATGCAAACGACATGCGCGAGCTGATTTTTAAAAAATTATGCGAATAAATTAAAAGGAGAAAAGATGAGAGCGTTAATTAGCGTCAGCGATAAGAAGGACGTCGTAGAGTTTGCCAAAGGGCTGCAGAGGCTCGGATTTGAAATTTTAAGCACGGGCGGCACGCATAAGCTGCTTTTGCAAAATGGCGTGAAAGCAGCGGAAGTGAGCCAATATACGGGCTCGCCCGAGATGTTTGAGGGGCGGGTTAAGACCCTGCATCCAAAGATCCACGGCGGAATTTTGTATAAGCGAAGCGACGCAAATCACGTAAGCCAAGCCGCGCAGCACGACATCGGCGGCATCGATCTCGTATGCGTAAATTTATATCCTTTTAAAGCGACCGTAGCCCGCACCGACGATTTTTCAGAGATCATCGAAAACATCGACATCGGCGGGCCTGCGATGGTTCGAAGCGCGGCTAAGAATTTTGCGAGCGTCTATGTCGTTACCAGCCCGCTTGATTACTACGCGGTTTTGAAAATTTTGGCGAGCTCTGACGAGAGCGAGAAGCTGAAATTTAGGCAAAATTTAATGATAAAAGCCTACGAGCATACTGCAGCCTACGACGCGATGATCGCAAACTATATGAACGAGCGCCTTAACGGCGGCTTCGGCGCGAAAAAATTTATCGCGGGCAGCAAGGTTTTTGATACTCGCTACGGCGAAAATCCGCATCAAAAGGGCGCGCTGTACGAGTTCGAGGAGTTTTTTAGCAACCATTTTAAGAGCCTAAAGGGCGAGGCGAGCTTTAATAATATGACCGATATGCACGGCGCGCTGATGCTCGCTAGCAGCTTTGGGGAGGCGCCTGCGGTAGCGATCTGCAAGCACGCCAATCCATGCGGCTTTGCCGTGAAATCTAGCCTGCTTGAAAGCTACGTAGAGGCGCTAAAATGCGACCCAGTCTCGGCATACGGCGGCGTCGTGGCGATAAACGGCGTTTTGGACGAGGAGCTAGCGAATAAAATTAACGAAATTTTTGTCGAGGTTATCCTTGCTGCTCGCGTTACGCCCGCGGCGCTTGCGGTATTTGAAAAGAAAAAGCGCATTAAAATTTTCGAGCAGGGCGGAGAGTTTTTAATCCGCGAAAACGACAAGTATGATTTTAAATTTATTGACGGCGGCTTCGTATATCAGCAGCGCGACTACGTGGGCGCGGATGAGGTCGCAAACGCCCGCTGCGTCACCAAGCGCGCGGCTAGCGAGAGCGAGCTTAACGATCTAAAAATCGCGTGGCAGATCGCCGCTCTTACGAAGAGCAACTGCGTGGTTTACGTCAAAAATCGCGCGATGGTCGCGATCGGCATGGGTATGACGAGCCGCGTGGACGCCGCACGCGCGGCAGTAGCGAAGGCTCGCGACGTGGGCGTCGATCTGCGCGGCTGCGCGCTTGCAAGCGAGGCGTTTTTCCCGTTTAAAGACAGCATCGAGATCGCCCATGCTGCGGGCGTCGCGGCGGTCGTGCAACCAGGCGGAAGCATCCGCGATGATGAGGTGATAGCAAGCGCCGACGAGTTCGGTATGGCGATGTATTTTACGGGAGTGCGCCACTTTTTGCACTAAATTTTGCTCACTACAAAGCGCGCGCGATATAAATTTGACTGCGCTCCGCTACGTGGCGGAGGCAGTACGAATCCGACTGTTCGCGCTCCGTTATACTACTGTACGGCGCGGGTTTTTAGCTACTCGACATACCGCTTTGTGTCGGTGCGGCGCAATCTAAATTTAATCATTCGCCGCTCCTGAATGGTCGCGAAATTTTATCTAGCGGCTGCGGTGCGAAAATTTTAAATTTAATCGCGCACGCAGCGGATGGGTTCGCGCCTCGCCGTCGTATAGCGGCGCACAAATTTTATCTCGCGGCGCGAAAATTTCATGGCGCCCATTTTGCGTTGAAATTTCGGCGCCGTTTCGCAGTAGATACGGAGCGGAGTATAAATTTTTAAGGCGGCGCCTCGTCGCGATCGGTGCGCCGTATAGACAAATTTTAATCGTGTTGCGAGCGGATGGACGCCATGCCGCAACCTAAGCGGCGTGTAGAAAATTTAGCCGCGCGGTGGATAAGTGCCGTGCCGCGTTTGAAGCGGCGCGTGATAAAATTTTATCTACGGCAAAGCAGCGGGTGCAGCGCAAAGCTTCCGTCCCGCGAGCAGTCCACGCCCTCGCAAGGCGCGCGCGGTAGAATTCGGCTGCGTCGTAAAACTCGCAAAGGCGCTAATCAGGCTCAGATTACGGTTGCGCGGCGGTAAAATTTTGATCCCCACGACGGTAGCAAAATCTAGCCGCGAGGCGCGACAATAAAATTTCGCGCCGCAATAGGGCATATCAAGATCTCTAAATCCCCACGCAAGCTGCGATGAATGGATAAATTTCACGCGAGCCGTAGCGCAGGCGAATGGACGGCGCAAGGGTCTCGCTCGTAAAAGGGACAAATTTCATCGTAGTGTGAGGGCGACGAAATTCCAACCCTGCAGCGGTGGCAAAATTTTAATTCTTGTCGCGGCGATCAAATCCAACCGCTCGCCGCGCTAGCGAAATCCGCCCCCGCTTGAAGCAGTAAAATTTTAATCTTGCGCCGCCGCGGTAAGATAAAATTTTTGATCCCGCCTCACCGTAGCGATAAAATTCTAATCCTGCTGCGGCGGTGAGCCGAAAGCTCCGATCCTGCGGCGATAAAATTTGGGTACCGATCCGCCGTAAGCGATAAAATTTCTCTCTTTCACTCTCGCTTCATTTAGAGATTGTAAAATTGCGCAAAATTCAAAACGAAAGGATCAAAATGAAAATTTTCAAAGTTTTAATCTGCCTCTTTGCTTTAGCGGCGGGTTATTTAGTCGCGCTCAATGCCGCAGGCGGCGGTAGCTCGGCGGACGCAAATTTTAAAATTAAAGGAGGCGGCGTGAACGCAAACGTAAAAGAAATTTATCTAGCAGGCGGCTGCTTCTGGGGCATGGAGGCGTATTACAAACAGCTCGACGGCATAGTCGCGACGCAGGTAGGCTACGCCAACGGCAAGAGCGATAAAGCAAGCTACGGAGGTTTACATAGCAGCGATCATGCCGAGACGCTACACTTAAAATACGACGCAAACGTCATCAGCGAGCCTGAAATTTTGGCGCATTATTTCCGCATCATCGATCCGTTCTCGATCGACAAGCAAGGTAACGACCGCGGTCGCCAGTATCGCACGGGCATCTACTACACCGACGAGGCGAGCGGCGAGATGGCGCGTAAATTCGTAGCCTTTAAGCAGAGCAAATATGATGAAAAGATAGCGGTCGAGGTTATGCCGCTTAAAAACTACGTCAAGGCGGAGGATTACCACCAAGACTATCTAGACAAAAACCCTGGCGGATATTGCCATATCGATCTGCGCCTTGCTAAAAAGCCGCTTGAGGACGATGAAAAATTTAAAGTGCAAAGTAAGGAGGAGCTGAAGAAAAATTTGACCGAGCTTCAGTATCAAGTCACGCAGGAAAAGGCGACCGAGCAGCCGTTTTCTAGCGAATACGACAAGAATTATAAAAAGGGCATCTACGTCGACATCGTGTCGAAAAAGCCGCTCTTTTCCTCTACCGATAAATACAACTCCGGCACCGGCTGGCCGAGCTTTTCAAAGCCGATAACGACCGATGCGATCGCGTATGAGAGGGACGACAGCCACGGCATGCAGCGCGTCGAGGTCTCCAGCCGCGTAGGAGGCAGCCATTTGGGGCACGTTTTCGAGGACGGACCGAGGGATAAAGGCGGTATGAGATACTGCATCAACGGCGCGAGTTTGGAATTTATACCGCTTGAGGAGATGGACGCGCGCGGCTACGGCGAGTATAAAATTTACGTAGAATAAGCGGCGGCTTCGAGATTAGCCTGCTTATTGGGCTGCTTCTAGTTTAGCTTGCAACCAAGCAGTTTCGGGACTGGCTTGCGGCTTGGGCGATTTTGAGGCTAGCTCGCTTGCCGGGCGGCTTGGAGGCCGGTCTGTGACCGAGCGGTTTAGCGGCTCGGCTCGCAATTAGTCGGCAATTTACGGTTAGATCGTCTAACTCGTTAGTCCGTTTACTCATTTGCGGATCAGTTCGCTCGGATTGCAATCGGTCGGGGATTTACGGCTCGGATTGTTAATCGGCCTGCTCATTTGGCGTACCAAGCGGTTTTGAAACCAAACCGACGACCGATCTGGTACTTCCGCGGTTCGTCTGCTTCGGCGATCCCTTGATTTGACGACAGGTTTGTTTGCGACCGATCTTTTCGATTTTGCTAGATCGTTTGCTTCGGCGGGCTGCTGGCTTGTGGCCGGCTTGCTGCCGATCGGTCCTGTAATGAGCTCGTAACCGATCCCGGGGTTGGTCGGCGATCGGTCGGTGCAGCGGAATTTAAACAAAGCGGGGGCGGTTCATCCTCCGCCTTAGCGCTCGGCAAAATTTGTGCGATAGAATTTAAACGAGGCAAGGGCGGTTCCGAATAGAATTTTAATAGAGTGCGGCTGCGGTCGCACCGCTGCCAAAATGAACGCGCCACGGAGAAGCCGTGCCGTGGATGGAATTTGAGCTCGCATTGCTTAAATTTCATCGCCGCAAGCCGTTTCGGTTTTGCGGTCGGTCGGCGGTTTGACGATTTATCGGCGGATAAATTTGCTTGGCGGCTACGGATGGAATTTTAAAATTCCAAATACGATAAAAATTTAGTGGTAGTGGAATTTTAAAAATTTATCGATACGGAATTTCATGCGGCGCGAGCCGCTAAATAAAAG
>CAUONQ010000006.1:0-15632 GCA_963456995.1 uncultured Campylobacter sp.
TTCTAAATTCACTCTGCGCCTTCGGTGCAGGGTAAATTTACCCTGCGCGCGCCGAATTTTGCGGTATAAAATTCCTCCTGCGAAACGATACGGCGTAAAATCTTGCTTTACAGATTTTGGAATTTTAAATTTTAAAGCCTGCGGGCTTGGCTATCACAGAAAAGACTTACGGGCTGCGCGGCGCCTTAAAATTTAATCATTTTAAAATTTACGCCGTGCGCCTAGTCTAAATTTCTCTCGGCGGCGGTTTACACGGCGTGCTAAATTTAACCTCGCGCGCGCACTTTATCCGCGCCCTAGTCTAAATTTAAAATTTCAAATTTTCGGCGCGCATTTAAATTTAATATCCTAGCTCGCTTAGCCGTTTGTAGTCATCGCAGCCGAGTTGATCCCCTAAATTGCACGCTTTACGAAAATACTCCTTCGCGAGCTTTGCATCTCTGCCTACGCCTCTGTAACCATCATACATATTACCGACGTTACGGCAGCCCCTACTCATGCCCGAATCGCATACTTTCGTAAATAATTCGATCGCTTTTTTATAATCCGCGTCTACCAAACATAAACTACCCAGGACAAGACATCCTAGATTATCCCCCAAATCACACGCTTTGGAATATAGCTCGTTTGCTTTTTTATAATCTTGCTTTACACCCTCCTCACCCCGCTCATACAAGGCCCCGAGATTAATGCAGCTTTCCGTGTTATTTTGTTCGCATTCGCTTTGTAGCTTTTGGATAACGACATTCACCTCAGTAGCAAGCAGGGTTGCCGCACTTAAGAAAATCCAAATCGCTTTTTTCATGATCTGATCCTTATTGAAAATTTCGCTATTTTATGAAATACAGGCTTAAATTTAAAGTAATTTACCAAAACGGTAATACAAATAGCTGCAAGGGCGACAAATAATCGTAATTAAACAATAAGGCGGCGGTGAAATTTCACAACCTTATGCGTCAAATTTCGCAGTGTGATGTGCTAAATTTCACGATCTCACATGCCGCTAGTCAAATTTTCTCGGAGGCGGTTTTCGCGGCGTGCTAAATTTAACCTCGTTCGCGCACTTTATCCGCGCCCTAGTCTAAATTAAAATTTCAAACCCGCAGCGAAATTTCACGACATGACGGCAAAGCGTCGCAGGCCGGCGATGAGTACGGCGCGACCGCGCCCTTTCGCCGCTATCAGCACTTGACGTTTTTTGCTTTGCTATCTTGCATCGCGCGGAAAAATTCCGCCCTGCTCAGCGGGATTTCGTCTGGATGAGCGCTTCTGAAATGGCTCAGATAGCCCTCGTAATCTCCAAGCCCGATGAGCGGCGCAAGTGCGGCATCCGCGCGCGCCAAAAACCTCGCCACCGCCTTCGGGGCTGCGAGCGGATTAAATTTAAACTTTTTCATAAACGCCCCTGTCCACGTACTCGCTTTCTGCCAGCTTGAAATATCCCTCGCTCGCGCCGCCCTTTGAAATTTTAAGACACATTCGGATTGTTTGGACGATGACGATGATCGTAACGACGACGAAAAGCCCACAAAGTACGGCGTCGATGACGTTGTTTCTGATGATAGCCTGCGCCTTTTCGATCGCCGCAGGATCGCTTAGACTAGCGAGCTTAGCAGCGGTATTTTGCGCGATAGCTACGTGGCTTACCGCGTCGTGCACGCGCTCGCCGTTAGCCGGCATCAGCTTCAAGATCGCCGCATAAAGCGTGGTTATAAGCACCCAGATCGCAGGAGCAATCGTGACGAAGGCGTATTTTTGCTTACCCATTTTAAAAAGCACCACCGTAGCAAGCAGCAGCGCGATACCCGCGAGCATCTGATTGGACGCGCCGAAAAGCGGCCACAGCGTGTAAATTCCGCCCATAGGATCGGTAACGCCGCTGTAGAGCAGATATCCCCAGCCCGCCACGCAGATCACCGTCGCGATGATGCCGTAGAGGGAATTTTTGGTATCGGAAAACGGCTTATAGACGTTGCCTAAAATTTCTTGCACCATAAAGCGCCCCGTGCGCGTGCCCGCATCGACCGCGGTTAGAATAAACAGCGCCTCAAATAAAATCGCGAAATGGTACCAAAACGCCATCAGTTCCTTGCCGCCGATGATCTGATGCAGTAGCATCGTTAACCCCATCGCAAAGGTAGGAGCGCCGCCCGTGCGGCTCATCATCGTGGTTTCGCCGACGTTTGAGGCCAAGACGCCGATCTGCTCGGGCGTAATGCTAAATCCGATAGAGCTTATATACGCCGCGGCGCTTACCGCGTCTTTGCCGAGCACTGCGGCGGGCGAGTTGATAGCGAAGTATTCGCCCGGGCTTAGGATGCACGCCGCTACGAGCGCCATTACGCCTACGAGGCTCTCCATAAGCATCGAGCCATAGCCGATGAAAAGAGTATGGGTTTCGCGCTCGACCATCTTCGGCGTCGTGCCGCTGGAGATCAGCGCGTGAAAGCCAGAGATCGCGCCGCATGCGATCGTGATAAACAAAAACGGAAATATCGGACCGGCAAAAACGGGACCCGTGCCGTCGATAAATTTCGTCGTAGCGGGCATTTTAAGCTCGGGCGCGACGAAAATTATCGCGACCGCCATGCCGATGATGACGCCGAGTTTAAGGAAAGTACTTAGATAATCGCGCGGCGCGAGCAGCAGCCACACGGGCAAGATCGCCGCGATAAAGCCATAGCCGATCGTAAGAAGCGCGAGCGTTTCGCCCTTTAGCGAAAAAACGTCGTGCCAGTACGGATCGATCGAGACGTAATGCCCGCCCCAAAGCGAAAGCATCAGCAAAACAAAGCCGATAATCGATGCCTCGCTGACCTTGCCCGGGCGCAAGAACCTCATGTAAATTCCCATAAACAGGGCGATCGGTATCGTCATCGCGATCGTAAAAAGCCCCCACGGCGAGTTCGCGAGCGCCTTTACGACGACCATCGCCAAAATTGCCACGATGATCAGCATGATGAAAAAAATCCCGATCATCGCGATGCCGCCCGTGAGCTTGCCCATCTCATCTTTTATCATCTCGCCGAGGCTCTTGCCACCGCGTCGCGTGGAGAGCACGAGCACGATGAAATCATGCACCGCGCCTGCGAGCACGACGCCTACCAAAAGCCAAATAGTGCCGGGCAGATAGCCCATCTGTGCGGCCACCACGGGACCTACGAGCGGCCCGGCGCCAGCGATAGCGGCGAAATGGTGGCCGAAAAGGACGTATTTGTTCGTAGGGACGTAATCTCGTCCGTCGTTTCGGATCACCGCAGGAGTTGCGCGGCGATCGTCCAGCTCGAATACGCGATACGCGATAAAGCGCCCGTAGAAGGTGTATCCGATCAAATAGATGCACGCGCTAGCCACTACGAGCCAGACGGCGCTGATGCTCTCGCCTTTATTTAGCGCAAGTACGCCGAAACACCACGCCCCTATGACGGCGACCGCCGCCCAAAGGATCTTTTGCCAAAATTTCATGCTCACTCCTTAAAGCTTAGCGAGCGGCTTTGGCGCAATTTACCGTTTAACAAAACGGCTTGCGTCTTTAAAGCGGGGCTCATTAAAAATTTAGTGCGTATTTTATCGGCGTTTTTATAATTTAAAGCTGAATCGCGAAATTAAAAAGAGCTCTTTCGGCGTTTAAATTTAACGCCTAAATTTTGAATTTCAAATTTAAATAGACGGCTTGGCGGCGCGCGAAATTTTAACATTTAATCGCCCTAAATTTAACTCCTCAGCTTTTAGCCGTTATGGAATTTATCGCGGTTTAAGAAATCAAGCGATAAAATCCCATGATAACGATTTTAATTTCTTAATAAAAATCGCGAATACTTTTAGGAGGAAATTTATGCCGGATCAGGTGCACGGCTATGTACCTTTTCGTGCTGATATCAAAAGCTACGTAAACCGTAAAAACGACGATGCGAGCCGCGAGAATTTCATAAATTCCGCATGCATAAATTCCTGGCTCCGTTTAGATTTTAAAAATATCCGCCGCGACGAAATCTGCGCGTATAGTTCGCCTGGTGGGCTATGAGCTTTAAATTTTATCTCTTTCTAATTGCAGCTTTCATATTGCTTGCTTTAGTGGCCGTTAGCAGCGGCGGAGCAAGCATTTCGCTAGGCGACATCGTAAAATTTTTCACCTTCGGCGAGATAGACGAGACCAAGCAGCTCATCTTGCTGCAAATGCGCCTGCCGCGCCTAGTAATGGGCATCTTAGTGGGGGCGCTGCTGGCGACTTCGGGGGTGGTAGTGCAAAGCGTGTTCTTAAACCCGCTTGCAGACCCCTACATCATCGGCATCGCCTCGGCAGCGACTTTCGGCGCGGTTATAGCTTACCTGCTGGGGCTTAGCGACGTTTTTTACGGAATTTTCGCGTTTTTGGCCGCCAGCGGGCTTTCACTCGTAATCTTTAAGCTCGCAGCCCATACTCGCTCGATCTCGACACTACTGATCGTAGGTATCGCCGTGTCGTCGTTTTTAGGCGCATTCACCTCCTTTGCGGTCTATCTAATCGGAGAGGATAGCTTTAGGATTACGGCGTGGATGATGGGCTATCTAGGCGGGGCGAATTGGTATAAGATCGCGCTTTTGCTACCGCCGCTGCTGTTTTGCATGACGTATTTTTACGCGAAGCGCCACGAGCTAAATATCATCTTAAACGGCGACGAGGAGGCGAAGTCGCTGGGGCTCAACGTCGAGAAGTCCAAAAAGAGCCTGCTCATCGTCTCCTCGCTCATCATCGGCTTTTCGGTCGCGTTTACGGGGATGATAGGCTTCGTGGGGCTCATCATCCCGCATACCTTGCGTATGGCGCTTCGCACGTCTAGCAACGCCGTGCTGATCCCCGCTAGCGCGCTTACCGGCGGAGTTTTTTTGGTTTTTTGCGACGTAATCGCCAAAAACGCTCTCTCGCCGGTAGAAATTCCGATCGGCGTGGTGACATCCTTTTTCGGCGCGCCATTTTTCCTATACCTTGCGTTTAGGAAGCATGCATGAAAGTAAGCGGGCTAAACTTTAGCTACGGCAAGCGGGCGATCCTGCAAGACGTATGTCTGAATTTAGAACGGGGTAAATTTTACGGGATTTTGGGCCCTAACGGCTGCGGTAAGAGCACTTTGCTAAAAAACATATTGCAAATTTTAAAGCCCGCAAGCGGAATCATCGAAATAAACGGCAGAAGAGCGAGCGAATACGGCCTTAAAGAGCTTGCCGCGCTCATCGGCTTCGTACCGCAAAAAACAGCCCTCGCCGCGCCGCTTAGCGTAAAAGAAATTTTGCTTGCGGGCAGATTTTGCCGATTAAAAAGCGCTTTTAGCGGCTACGATGCGAGCGATCACGCTAAAGTGGAGCAAATGGCAGAGCTCTTGGACGTGAAAAAATTCCTAGAGCGTAGCGCATTTGAGCTAAGCGGCGGGGAGTTTGGGCGGGTGCTGCTTGCTAGAGCGCTCGTCAGCGAGCCTGAAATTTTACTGCTCGATGAGCCCACGGGCGCGCTAGATATGAACTACGCCATCGAGGCGATGAGCATCTGCGAAAACCTGACGCGCTCTTTAAATTTAACGAGCGTCATCGTGCTGCACGATCTAAATTTAGCCTCGCTGTTTTGCGATGAAATTTTTATGCTAAAAGACGGCGCAGTGAGATATCGCGGCAGCGCGAGCGAACTTTTTACGCCGCAGATCATAAAAGAAATTTACGGCTTTGAAGCCTTAATAGTAGAAGAAAACGGGGTAAAGTTTATACTACCCAAAAAGGAGAAATTATGAAAAAGATTCTTATAGCTTTGCTCTCGGCGAGCTTTGTATTCGCTAAAGGTCTAGTCGTGCTCGATCCCGCCGCAGTCGAGATCATCTACGCTTTAGGCGCGCAGGATCAGATCGCTGCGATCTCGACTACCTCGATGAGCAAGATCCGTCCAGAGGCGGAAACCGCGAAACTACCGAGCGTAGGCACCTACGTAAAGCCGAATATGGAAAAGATCGTAGAGCTTAAGCCCGATCTGGTCATCACGAGCTTTCACTCAGCGGGCGTTAGCGAGAATCTGCGAAAGCTGGGACTTAAGAGCCTTGCGATGGATGCGAACTCCACCGCAGAGATCTGCCAAAACGTAAAGAAGGTCGCGGCCATCGTAAAAAAAGAGAGCGAGGCGGATAAAATTTGCGCGCAGATGGATGGAATTTTTGCAGACAAACCCGCTCTTCGCGGCAAAAAAGTAGCGCTATTTTTCGGCTCAAACGCTACGATGGCTTTCAATGACAAAACCCTCATAGGCGACATTTTCGCTCGTCTCGGCGCCAAAAACATCGCAGACGGCCTAAAGGGCAGCACGCCTTCGGTATCTGCTGAATATATCTTGGAGCAAAACCCCGATATAATCGTCGTCGTAGGCGGCGAGACGGATGATTTTTTAAAGGCAAATCCGATCCTTAAAAACACCAAAGCGGTAAAATCGGGCAAAATTTTAAAAGCTCCGACGCTCATCTTGCGCGGAAGCCCGCAAATCGGCAAGACGGTGGATGAAATTTACGCGGAGGCAACGAAATAGATGTTTAAAGAACGCATTAAATCCCACCACCGCTCCAAACTTTTCGAGAGCGTTTCCGCAAGCGAAAACGAGCTGTTCGATGCGCTGGATCAGCCCGCGAAAGACAGCGACTGCGTGATCTATCTGCATGTGCCCTTTTGCGACAACATCTGCTCATTTTGTTCGATGATGCGCTCCAAACTCGGCGACGAGCTGGACGAATACGCTAAATTTTTGATCCGCCAGATCAAAGACTACGGCGAGATGCCCTACTTCGACGCCAAAAAGATCAAAAGCATCTACTTCGGTGGCGGCACGCCGAGCGTCTTTAGCGAGACGCACTTCGAAAAGGTTCTAGGCGCGCTGCATAAAAATTTCAAGATCGCGGACGACTGCGAGATCAGCGTAGAGACCACACTGCATAATTTAGACCTTCAAAAGGCGCTTGCCTTGCAAAGCTTTGGCGTAAACCGCTTTAGCATCGGCGTGCAGACCTTTAGCAGACAGGGGCGCGCGCTTCTAAACCGCGTGCACAAGCCTGCTCGCGCAATCGAGCGACTAAAAGATCTTAGAGAAAAATTTGACGGCATGCTCTGCTGCGATATCATCTACAACTTCCCCAACGAAAGCGTAGAGGAAGCGCTAGAGGACGCGCGCTATGTAAATGAGCTAGGTCTAGATAGCGCCAGCTTTTATTCGCTGATGTTTTTTGAAGGCTCGGAGCTATACAAAAAGATCGACAAATCCTACTACGATCTAGAGATCGATAAGAAGCTGCACCACGCCTTTGCGGGCGCACTACTTGTCGGAAGCGATAATTTCGAGGTTTTGGAGCTTACCAAGCTTGCTCGAAAAGGGCGCGACAACTACGGCTACATCAAGCTAAGCCACAAGGGCACGGATATCCTGCCTATCGGAAACGGCGCGGGCGGACACGTAGCGGGCTTCGGAATTTACGGCGTTTCGGGGCACAAGATGATCTCGCGAATCGATGAGCGCGAAGCAAAATATAGCGTGCTAAGCAATCTATTTCAGTACCCGATCGTAAGCTTAAACGAGCTAAAAGAGACCCTAAGCGCGAATATTTACGACGAAGTAGTGCAAAAGCTGAAAGAATTTCAAAGCTGGGGGCTTTTGGAGCTTAAGGATGAAAAATCGGTCTTAAACTTGGACGGAATTTTTTGGGGCAACAACATCAACGAAGAGATAGCAAACATTATGAAAAAGGATTTTGTATGAAAAAAATCGTGCTTTACACCTCACAAACGGGTAACACGAAAAAGGTGGGCGACGCGATCGCCGAACAACTAGGCTGCGAAAGCCTAAATTTCCGCGACTTTGAAGGCGAGGTCGATGACTACGACTTTATAGCCTTGGGCTTTTACGTCGATAAGGGTGAGGCCGAGGCGAAATTTACGCGCTTTTTACGCAAGATTCACGGCAAGAAGCTGGGCGTTTTCATGACGCTGGGCGCGGAGCCGGACGGCGAGCATTCGCGCAAGTGCCTGGATAGCTTTGAAGAGGGGCTTAAGGCAAACGGCAACGAGATTGTAAGGGAGTTTGCCTGCCAGGGCGCGATCGATCCAAATCTGCTTGAAACGATGCGCAAAATGGCCTCTAGCGGCAACTCGCCCCATCCTATCACTCCCGAGCGACTTGCGCGCTGGGCGGAGGCAGCGAAGCATCCCGACGAAAAGGATCTGGCGGATGCGAAGGCAGCATTTGCGGGGATAAAGTAAAATTTAATTGCTTCGCGCCGCCTAAATACTGCGCGATGCGAACAAAATCAAATCATTACCCGTCCCCTCCCGTGATTTACACGATTTAAAATTTTATCTTTGCTAAATTTGAACGACAAATTTCATTTCTACAAGCAAATTTGCCGCTGCAGGTGCAGATCTTGCTCTAGAATTTAAACGATAAAATTTCATTTCGCGCGCAACGGATCGAATAATGCCGCCGACCTTGCGCCGCTAATGCGCACTCTGAGCGCAAGCCAGCTTTTGCGAGCAAGTGGGGCCTGCGAGCGTTGCAGTCCCCGCTGTCATACAATACACCGCTCGCCATTTTGCGACGGCTTGAGCGTGAAAAATCCGCTTCTGCGAACAAGTAGGCTGCGAGCGCTGCAGTCGCGATCATAGGCTACCTCTGTCGTCACGCGCCGTAGGTGCCGCTGTCGGGTGCCGCTCTCCCGCCGCGCGACAACCCATACGCCGCTAACCACCTGCACGACAACCCGTCGCCGCTCATCGCCCCGCCGCTTTGTCGCAGTACCGAACCCAAACCGAACCGCTAACGCTAAATTTTAAATTCTACAAAAGTCTCATCGCACATAAATTTTAATTCGGCAAATGCGCAAAATTTAGGTAAAATTACACCCAAACGCTTTGACGGTCAAAATTTAAAGGGGCGAAAATGACGAATTTCGAGTACGCTAGTCGCATTAACGAGGCTGCGGGGCTAGATCTTGATTTAGATTGCGAAGAGATCGATCTGCAGGATAAGTTTTACGGGCTTTTTCAGTGCTTCATGCCTGACGGCGCCGGCGTGGATGCGGTGTTTGCGCCGCTGCAAAACGGCACCGAGCTGCAAGCGCGTATAATGCCGATCTATGCAGCCACGGCGCAGCAGACGCGGGAAGCGTTTGATCAGGGCGTGGCGCCCGGGTATTTTTGCCCGCCGCAGGATCCGAAATTTGATGACGAAGCGCTTAAAAGCCTAGCTTTAGCGTACGTTCGAAATTTAAAAATTTTTGCCGAGTTTCTCGGCGATGACGAGCTTTTAAAGATGCTTGGCGAAATAAAATCCGCGCGCGTGCAGGAAAGCTTTAATCTCGCGCATCACGAAGATGGGCTTGCGTGCGCCGTCTATTAGGCGATCACGGAGTGGATGATAGATTCGCCTAAGCTCGATGCGAAGCTATGGGTGCTCGGCGAGGCGTATTATTCGATCGACTGCGACTACCTGCTACCTGCGTACTTGCAGTATCCAAACTACGCGCAAAGGCCGCAGGAGGACTTTTTGAAGCCCTACTTCGAGCTGTATCTAGCGGGACGGCAGATCACGTTTGAGCGCGGCGAGGTCGTGGTTTTTACGCGCTAAATTTACGCGGGCAAAAGAAGCGAACGAGCACCCGCAAGCGACTAAAATTTGAGCCTTTCAAAAAAGGAAGCAAGCGACGTCCACGAACGGCTAAAATTTAAGTTCAGCAAGTATGGGCACAAACGCTTATCGCATATCCAAAAAACCTGCGTCCTAATCAAGCAATCTAGTAGGTTTCCTGCGCGTCGCGTCAAATCACTTAAAATGTTTCTGTCTTGCATAGCCACTGCTTTCAGCGCCTTACTGGAGCAAAATCTCCGCACATCGTTGATGTTTGGATAATTGAATTTTTTCCATCAATCTGCTCCATCACTTCGTTTGTGGCGCCCAAGAATTTACTTGCACTAACGCTTGCTAGTTAGAATTCATCTAAATTTTAAAGAGGAATTTTGACGCAGAATTTTATGGAATTTCGCTGCTGCAAATCTCACAATCGATAAAATTCTATCGATTTACGCTCTTAAATTTGCTCAAATCGCCGCCTGTTTTATAAAATTCTTCAGCATCGATCATAGTGCCGTCGGGCAGCTTACAAACGGTGTAATCCACGCCGTTGCCGTCTTTGCGGACGATCAGCTCGCCGCCATTTTTGATACAAAAATCCCCAGCAGCGCTAGCCTCTGCGCTCACCGAAGCGAAAGCGCCCGCCACAAGCGCTACTGCAAAAAATCTCTTAAAACTCATTTAAATCCTTTCGTTTAATTTTGCCTGTTTTTAGGGTTAAGCTTAAATTTAGGCGCTAGATACGCTAAACCTGCGCCTACATAAATAAACCGCCTTCCATCCTTGAACACCGATAATAGCGTTTTAAATATTAAATCCTACCTAATAAATCCCAGCAGCGCCAAGTCCGCTCGCCGCTGCAAAATCAAAGCCATCAGACTTCATCCAATGCAAAATTTAACATCATAAAATTTTGCCTTCAATAAAATTCTAGCAGCGAAATCCAAGCCACATCAAAGCTATTTCTGCCGTAAAATACCGGCTATAAAAGCGAGGACTATGGCAAATACTAGCTCAGCGACAAGGTAAGCGCGGATCCTAAACAACCTCGTCTATAAGCGCGAGCTGCGTTCAAATCCTTTAAATTTAACCGCCGCTAGCCGTTTTTGCGCGCAAACTCGCTCATAAAGAAGGCTAGTTTTTCAACGTCCTCATAGTTTATCGCGTTGTAGATCGAGGCGCGGATGCCGCCTAAAACGCGGTGTCCTTTAAGTCCGATCATCCCCTCCGCCTCCGCTTGCGCGACGAAAATGGGCTCAAGCGCGGCGTCTACGATATTAAAGCTCACGTTCATCAGGCTGCGGCTAGTTTTTTGCGCGTGGCCGCGGTAGAAGCCGCCGCTAGCATCGATCGCGCCATAAAGTAGCGCCGCTTTACGCTTGTTGCGCTCGTGCATCGCCGCGAGCCCGCCGATTTCATCCTTGATCCAGCCGAGCATTAAATTTAGCATGTAAATTCCGAAAGTGTTTGGGGTATTGCTCATCGAGTCTGCGTCCGCCTGCGTCTTGTAGCGCAGGATTATCGGCGTTTTGGGGTTTGCGCGATCCAGCAGATCCTTGCGGATCGCCACCATCGTGACGCCAGCTGGCCCGCCGTTTTTCTGAATGCCGCCGTAAAACATCCCCACGCTGCTAAGATCCACGGGGCGCGAAAACAGATCGCTCGAGCTATCGACTACGAGCGGGCAGCCGCACTGCGGCAGCTGCGGATACTGCGTGCCGTAGATCGTGTTGTTTGAGCAGATGTAGCCGTAGTCCGCATCGTCCGAAAATTTAACCTCGGGGATGCGGTCGAATTTGCTCTCCTCGCTGCTTGCGACCACGCGGTAGTTTATGCCGAGCACGCCCGCTTCCTTGA
The DNA here is from genome assembly GCA_963456995.1 of uncultured Campylobacter sp. Lineage (GTDB taxonomy): Bacteria > Campylobacterota > Campylobacteria > Campylobacterales > Campylobacteraceae > Campylobacter_B. Next base: position 11,480 of record CAUONQ010000006.1, read on the forward strand.
TCGCCTTACTCGTCCAATTGCCCGTGTTGGCGTATTCTGCGACGCCGCCTGCGTATAGGTTCATCGGCACCTGCGCAAACTGAAGGCTCGCTCCGCCTTGCAAAAACAAAATCGTAAAATCATCCGAAAAGCCGTAGAGATCGCGCACACGGCTCATCGCGCTATGCAAAACTTCCTCAAAAATTTTGGTGCGGTGCGAGATCTCCATTATCGAAAATCCGCGCCCCGCGTAGTTTAGCAGCTCCTCTTGCGCCTGCTTTAGCACGCCCAGCGGGATGGTACTAGGTCCTGCGCTAAAATTTATTACTCTATCCATTTTGCCTCCTTTAGATGATTTTTGCGTTTTTGCTGAGCTGCTGTGAGCAAAGGACGAACTTGTCGCCTGCGGCAAGCTCGCCCAAGCTCACCGTTTTGCCGCCCTTTTGGATTTGAACGAGATCTTTTGTAATCTCAAAAAATTTCGCCTTTTGCGCCAAAAGTTCACCCTTAGCGCTTAGCGTATGCTCTGCGGCGCCTAGCTTAGAGTCCACGAAGCTTTTAAATTTAAGCTCGAAATTTAAAAGCTTTGCAAGCGAGCCTGAAATTTTTGGCTCGACCGATTTTGATCTAAGCTCTAAAGCTGCGAGGCTTAGCATGTTTTGTGCGGATGAAATTTTATCTTTTATCAGTCTATCAAGTGCGTCGCTTACGCCGTCTAGGCTCTGAAAGATCGCGCAAATATCGGGCAGCAGGTCGATCATCGCGGCGGTGGGCGTGAGGCTTCGGTGATCGGCTACGAAATCGCTGATGCTAAAATCGATCTCGTGTCCGACCGCCGAGATTACGGGCGTTTTGGCCGCGTAGATCGCACGCGCCAAGGCCTCGTCGTTGAAGCACCACAGATCCTCGCGCGAGCCGCCGCCGCGAGCGATGACGATCGCATCGTAGCCCTTCGCGTCGGCTGCGCGCAGAGCGCTTATGATCGAAGCAGGAGCGCCCTCGCCTTGCACTAGCGCGTTATACAGATCGATCTTGCAAAGCGCGAAGCGGTCCTGCGCCGTACGAAGCATATCCGCCTGCGCCGCTGAGCCTGTGCTCGTGATGATCGCGATGCTTTGGGCAAATTTCGGAAGCTGTTTTTTGTGCGCGGCATCAAAAAGCCCCTCTTTGCTAAGCCTCTGCTTTAGCGCGACAAACGCCGCTTCCAGCTCGCCCTCGCCGCTTTTGCGGATATTTGAGACCTGGATCTGATACGCGCCCGTGGAGGCGTATAGCGAGACCTTGCCGCTTACGATGAGTTTATCGCCCACGGCTGGGATAAAATTTATCCGCGCGGCGTTAAATTTAAACATCGCGCAATCGATCGCCGCGCTCGCGTCTTTGATCGTGAAATACCAGTGCCCGCTCGTGCTTTGAATTCTAAACTTAGATATCTCGCCCTCGACCTCGACGAAGCTAAAACTCGTCTCCAAAAGTGCCTTGGCTTGGGCGTTTAGCTCGCTTACGCTAAGCATCGTCGCTCTTCCGCGCGATTTTCTCCGCAATGAAAAGCGTGCTGACGTCGAAGCTGAAGCCCTTTTGCACGCGTAGCTCAAAGCCCGCGTTTTTAAGCTTTTCGCTAAAGCTCGCGGCGTCTAGGAAGCTACCGATGGAGCTTGGCAGATACTCGTAGGCTTCTTTGTTTTTCGAGATGAAGGCGCCGATTTTGGGTAAAATTTTGCTCACGTAAAAATCTCTGATTTTAAACGCGAGCCCGCCGCTTGCGGCTTTGGTAAATTCCAAAACCACGAGCGAGCCGCCCGGTTTGATGATCCGATTAAACTCCTCAAGTGCTGCGTCCAACTCCACGACGTTTCTTATGCCGTAGCTGATACTTAAAATATCCACGCTAGCATCATCTAGAGTCGTGGCGCCCGCGGTTGCTTTGATAAACTCGCAGCTAGGAAATTTTTGCCTAGCCACCTCTAGCATCCCTTCGCTCGGATCGATCCCCACGATCCGCTCGATCTGCACGCCGTGCTGCGTCGCGCCGTCGCGCCACGAGCTTATCATATCGCCCGTGCCGCACGCGACATCGGCGATACTCACGAGCTTTCCTTTAAGCTTTTCAAGCGCCAGCTCGACCGCTTTTTTGCGCCACGAAACATCCACGCCGAAGCTGATGGCGCGGTTCGCCAGATCGTAGGTAGGCGCGATCTCATCGAACATCTTTATGATTTTTTCCTGTTTTTGCACGGGCTTTCCTTATTCGTATGCTTTGATTTTGCGCAGCGATCTTTTCAGCGCGCGCAAAAGAGGCTCTTTTTCATTTAAAATTTTTTCCTCCAGCTCGGCGCGGCGGTCGTTTAAGCGGGCGTCCAGAGCCAGTAGATACGCAAACGCGACGCCGCTTTTATCGCTTGCTTTTTGATAGATCGCGATGAAATTTCGCCACACGCTGATATCTTGCAGCGCGCCGAAATCCTCGCAGGCAGCCTTGGTGCGCTTAAACAGATCTCTGACGCAGCCTTCATCAAAGCTTCTTGCAAAAATTTCAAGCGCGTATCGTAGCCTCTTTAGCCCTATACGCGCGTCGTGAAATGCCTGCAGCAGCGAGTCTTGCTTTAAATTTTTTAGCTCCGCGCGCAAGCTTTTAATCAGCTTGCAAAGGCGGGCGGATGCGAACTTTTTTGAAATTTTTTCATATTCGCTACGTGCATAGATGCCGTCCGCGCCGTTTAAAAATCCGCTAATAGCACCGCTTAAATCCGCAAATTCCGCGCTAGAGAGAAATTCTAAAATTTTATCCTCCGAGCGCTTTGCGATAAGATTCAGCTGCTGCAAAAAGTTCGCAGGCGCGTCGTCGGCCTTTAAAAACTCCGCAAAAACGTGAAGGTCTCGCAGCTGATTGGTGCGGTTTATGAGTTCGGCTAGAAATTTTAAAATTTCATCTTTTTTCTCCGCTTCGAAAAGCGGTGCGGATAGCTTCAAAAGCGCCCTTGCCCTGCGGGCCTGCACGCGCAACTCGTGAAGCGCTTCGGGGGCCAGGCTTTTTTGATACTCGCTCTTTGCGCCGCACGCCCTCGTCCATGCCAGCTCAAGCGCCAAACGCGCAAGCTTAACGCTGTCCGCATAGGGCGGCGCGAAAAATTTAACTCGGCTAAATTTTTTAAAAACGCTGCGGGCGTGCGCGAAATCAAGAGATCGCGGCGGAATGCCGTAGCGCGCCAGATAGCGGTTTTTGTAGCGATAATCGTCGGTAATCTCGCAAAAATCGGTGCTACCGAAGGTTTTTGCAAAATCAAAATTTGCGCTTGCCACCTCGCTTTGAAATTTTGCTCGTAAAATCGCGAGCGTGCTTAGCTCGCCGCCGTAAAGCTCTAGCCAAAACTCCGCTTCGTCACTGGCAAAGCCGTAGCGGTTTTTTTGCACGACGCGGGCTATCTTGCTTTTTAAAGCTTCTTTGAAATCATCTTTTGAAATTTTAAAATTTAGAGTTTGTCTGTCGAGGTCCTCTTTTTTATGGTGCAAAGAGCATTCGTCGTTTTGGCGAATGTAGTAAATTTCGGGATAGAACGAAGTATAAAACCAAGCGATCTTTACCTTGCGACATTTCAGCCCCGCACGCTCTAGCGTCCGCAGAATCGAATCGTCGCTCAATAAAAATTTACGCTTAGTTTGCATACCCGCTCCAAAAATAAAGTGGGTAATAATAGCAGAAAATTCTTTAAACTATCTACACTTTTCGCAGTCTTCGACCGTAGCCGTGATATTTAGCTTGCGGATGAAATTGCCCGCTTTGCGCTCGATGTTTTTCAAAACGTCCTTATTAAAGGCATCGTCCATGAAAAGATCCGTGACATTGCCGCATTTTTCGCATACGACGTGAATGTGCGGCATCTGATAAATGTCGTAGCGGCTCTTTTTATTCGGTGCGTTCACCTCGACCACGACCCCTTCGTCAAGTAGGGTGTTTAAATTTTTATAAACCGTCGCCAGTGAAATGGATGGATAGTCCTCTTTGATCCCCTCATACAGGTCATCTATGCTTGGATGTTCGTGGCGATCCAGCACCTTTAGGATACACAATCTTTGAGGAGTTGCTTTCAAACCGCAAGTTTTGAGTAGTTCTACGTGGCTCATTTTTGTCCTTCAAAAAATTCTATACTCTTTGGATCTCCCCCATGTTCCCCAC
>CAUONQ010000007.1:0-13927 GCA_963456995.1 uncultured Campylobacter sp.
CCTTTATACCGACCGCGCACCTTATTAAAAATACGATCGGCGATTGCGAGGTGGTCATCCACGATATGAGCACGCCGCAAAACTCCGTCGTTTTCGTCCTCGGCGACGTAACGGGCAGGAGGATCGGTCAAAGCTTCGATCATCTGGTAAAGGACGTGTTGTTAAGCAAAAATTTTGAAAACGACTGCACCGCGAACTACTACTTCACCGCGAAAAACGGCAAGCTCATACGCTCCTCAACTTCGCTAATCCGCGGCGCAGACGGCAAAGTAGTAGGCGCGCTATGCGTAAATATCGATACCTCAAGCGCCATGGCCGCATACAAAGCAGTAAAAGATCTACTGCCGAATGCAAAGCTCGATAGCAAGGAGTTGCAGGGCGCAAATTTTACCGACGGAAGCTGCAATAGCGCGGCATTAGATGGAGCGAGCTTAAATGACGGCGTAAATTTAGAAACGCAAAATTCTAACGATTTGCAGCAAAATATCCTTGATATCGTTCAAGACCTTATCGCATCGGCTACGCACGATCTGGATGTGGAGAGGATGAAGAAAGAGGATCGAAAGCGTATCGTAAAATTCCTCGCGCAAAAAGGAATTTTTGAGGTAAAAGGCGCTGTAGAGCTCGTCGCAAAGGCGCTTAGGACGCAGAAAGTCACGATTTACTCGTATATGGATGAGGTAAAAAAGGAGAGCTAGCCGCGGTACATAAATTTGATCTCAAATTTAACAAAGGTTGCGCGCCTTTTTATTAGCGTAGCCATACGGAGTGGCGCGAATTTAATCTGAATTTGATGAACCAATCAAAAGTGGGACGCGCCAATTCCTAGTTCATGCAGCATGCAACGGGATAAAAGCAAAACTCATCTATTACTCGAGTTCGTAGCCCTTTGCACTTTTTAATTTCTCATCATAATCGACTCCGTTAGCAATTCGCTTGCGTGAAGCATTAAAATCCGCTCGTATCGGGCTTTTGTGCTCGTCAAACTCAAGCGGCGCGACACCGATGATATCTGCTAGCAGATGCGCCAAATCATCGCTCATAAAAGGCTTATCTTTCGCCGCAGCTAGCCTCTGCCACAGCTTAGCATGATCGCTCAAAAACTCGCGCGAGGCTATGAAAAGCAGCGGGATTTCGTAAGTAAAGCGGCTCTCCATGCCGTGCCCAAGGCGTCCGTTTTCGTATAAATTCTCTCCGTGATCGCTAAGATAGACGATGAGACTGTCATCACCCGAAAAAATTTTAAAAATTTCATTTATGACAAAATCGTTGTAAAGCACGCTGTTATCGTAATATGCGACGACATCTTTCTGCTTGGAAGTAAGTTTTGCCTTTACGTCCGCCGCGCTAAACTTGCCAAATCCCTCGGGATAGCGCAGGCTGTAATCCATATGGCTGCCGATGAGATGGATCACGTAGAAATTTCGCTCGCTCTGCCCCGCTTTCGCCTGATTTATGAGTGGAAGCAGCACTCCGTCAGGCTTGATGCGGACGGTTTCATAAAGATTGCTCTTTGAGAGGAAAGATTCCGCGTCCGCGCGATCGGCAGCACTTTTAGCGCTTAGCGCATGTGCGCCGAAAGCCTCTTGATTGCTGATCCAAAAGGTGCGGTAGCCGCTTAGCTTAAACATATCGATAATGCTAAGGTTGCGAAACCACGCCCTTTTGCGCTCGCTTTCGTAATCGCTGAAATTTAAAAGCCGCATCAGCACCTGATTAGTCGTGCCGTAAGGCGAGATTGTATCGCTAAATTTTATCAGATTGCCGCTTGCTTCGAGCTTCTCTAAAAGCGGCGTATTTTTAACACCGTTGCGGTAGAGCTACATATGCCCGCGCTGCAAGCTCTCGCCTATTATTAGAATGATATTTTTGACGCGAGACTTTTGCAAGGCGGGGTTTGTAGTAGCGTCAGTGGTTTTGGAATTTGAAATCGCGCCGGGGCTTTGTGGTACGGAATTTAAAATCTCGCCGGAGCTCTGCGCCATAGCGCCCGAGGCAGACGTAGAATTTAAATTTGCGCCGGAATTTTGCGCCTGGGCGTTTGATGCAGGCGCGGAATTTTCAGACTCGGAATCCAAGGCAGAGCTTTGCGGATCTGAATTTGCGCCGCTCTTTAAAACGCTTTCATTCGCGCGCTTAGCCTCGTCATATCCGAGCTGTACTTCGCGCATATCGGTGATGAAATTTTTATCGCTCAGATAATCTTTTATCGTAAAGGCAAACTCCAGCGGAACGTATTGCGATAGCTTGGTTATATAACCCTGCTTGCCCTGAGAAGCTTTGACGGCGATATCCGCGCAAAAGATCGCCCCGTAGATAAGATAAAGCGCCGCTAGTAGCAATCTTAGGCGGCTATGCGTTTGCTCCCTCTTTCTCCGCCCTGCTCTTAGCGCCGTAAAGATGCAGCCAAGCAACACCGCTAAATATAAAATCGTTGCAAAGTTAAGAAACTGCGAAATAAACTCGCGCGTCTCGGCTGCGTCGGTATGCACAAGCGCGTCGATCGCCACGACGTTGAAGCTTGAGTCGAAATTTACGATCAAAAATAAAGCCACGCTCGCAATTAGCGCAATTAGCGCTAGTAACACGAATGAAACGAGCTTAAAAAATCGGCCGCTAAGCAGATAGCAGAGGTGAAAGATGAGTAAATTTATGATGAGCACCGCAGAAAAGCCTTTAAATACATGCGAAAAATGATACCCATTGATCTGATAATGTATCTTAGCCCAGCACGCGAGCAAGCATAGCGCTGTGCTAAGCCAAAACGCTCTCCATACGGGACGTTCGCGCAGCGTAGCAAAAAAACCGCGGTCGATTTGCATAAGCAAGCGCGCCACGAGCTCGCCCGCTTTCGTCCGTGCCATAAGCCCGCCTATATTTGCTAGTGCTACATAAAATTTTTCTCTCATTTCACTTTCCTTAGCTTTCAAAAGACATGATAACGCGCACTCCGCGTAGCGCGACATATTTTGTTAAAAATTAAGGCGCAATCTTAGCCGCTTAAAGCTTTGAGCTTGCTTACTTGCGGTCTTTACGCTTCAAATTTTACAGCTAAATTTTAAAGATACGGAGAGTTTGGAATTGGATGGCGGAATTTTGAGGCTAAATTTTAATTGAAAGCGGATCTATGAGCGAAACTACAAAACGAGGCTTTAAAAACAGAAAGCATGAGCTAAAACTCAACCCTTAAAATTTTACGGCTAGGCTACGAACCGTCGCGACAGATTTTAAAATTTCTAGCGCGATAGGTTTCTTTCGGATAAAATTTATGCGTGAAGCGGCTGAGGTAAAATTCCAAGACGCTAGCTATGTAAAATTATCAAAGATCGATCGCAGGTAAAATTTCGCGCCGACAAAAGTATAAAATTTACTGGCCCAAGTCGCCTTTTGTGCGAAATCTACGCGACGCTTAGGACTTCGACCTTATCATCGAAAACCGCCATGCAATGCTCGTAGTGGCTAGTACGAAGTCCGTCCTTGCTTCTCGTGCTCCACTTATCCTCGGCGATGACTGGCGTGCCGTCCTTTTGGCAGATCATCGGCTCGATGCAAAAGACCATGCCGTTTTTGATTTTGGGGCCCGATTTTGGATTGTTGCCCTCCAGATAGTTTGGGATCTCAGGCTCTTCGTGCGGGTGCTTGCCGATGCCGTGACCGCAGAAGCCGTATAGCGGCACAAAACCGCGCGCGCGGATAAATTTCTCGATCTCGAAGCTTAGCTCTTTGAAGTGCATCCCTACCCTGACCGTTTTGATGGCAAACTCCAGCGTATCCTTGCTGCATGCGATAAGCTCTTCGTCGGCTTTTGAAATTTTACCGACGGGCAGAGTGCGTGCGCTGTCGCCGAAATATCCGTTTAGTTTCGAGCCCAGATCAACGCCTAAGATATCGCCCTCTTGCAGGATCGTTTCGTCTGGAATGCCGTGGATGATGACTTCGTTTAACGAGAGACAGGCGGCGTTTGGAAAGCCGTATAGCCCTTTAAAAGCCGGGTACGCACCCTTAGAGGTGATGAAATCGTCAATCTTTTTATCGACTTCGAGCAGGCTAAGACCCGGTTTTATGAAAGAAGTTGCGTAATCAAGGGCCTGCGCAACGATCTTGTTCGCTGCGCGCAGCCCTTCTAAATCTTTTTTTGTTTTAAGCAAAATCGCCATTTTAAAGCCCGACCGCGCTTAGGGTCTGATATTTGTTCATATAGATCTGCGCTTCGATGCGTCTCATCGTATCAAGAGCGACGGAGACGACGATCAGCACGCTGGTGCCGCCGAAATAAAACGGCACGCCCATAAATTTAACGAGCAGCCACGGGATGACGGTTACTAGCCCGAGATAGATCGAGCCCCAAAACGTAAGACGGCTCGCGACTTCGTTTAAAAAGCTTGCCGTTCCCTCGCCCGGACGAATACCCGGGATAAATCCGCCCTGCTTCTTTAAATTTTCACTAATGTCCTTGGAATTAAAAGCAATTGACGCATAAAAATAAGCGAAAAATATAACCAACACAAAGGTCAAAAAGTTAAAGAAGTAATTGCTAGGGCTTAGGAAATCGTGGATCTTTTGGATGATCGGATTGGTGCTTGCCTGTAAAATTGTAGTCGGAAACATCAAAATCGCGCTTGCAAAAATAGGCGGAATGACGCCGCTTAAATTTAGCTTGATCGGCACGTAATTCATAATGCGCTTGTTTTGATTCGCCATCAATACCTTGCGCGAAAACGATACCGGAATTCTGCGTTCACCTAGCTCCACATATAAAATTGCTCCGATAGTAGCCAGGATGATTAGCACGATCGCAATTAGCTTTAAAACGTTCATTTCGCCGGTATTTACTAAATTTACAGTACTTCCGATCGCTCTAGGGATGGCGCTTACGATACCTGCAAAGATAATAAGGCTGGTGCCGTTACCGACGCCGCGCTGCGTAATCTGCTCGCCGATCCACATCAAAAGCATGGTGCCTGCCAGCATCGAAATGCACGAGATAAAAACAAACTCGTTGGTATTTTCGGCCATTATCGCAGGCGCTCCGGTCTGTCCGTGAATGCCCTGCAAGCCGATGCTAACGCCGATGGATTGAACCATAGCGATTGCGATTGTAGCATATCGGATGATCTGCATATATTTCTGCATACCGTCGCGCTCTTTTTTGAGTTTGCCTAAATTTGGAAAGGTTGCGGCAAGCAGCTCCATAATGATCGAAGCGGTAATATAAGGCATAATGCCTAGCGAGATAACACTGAATCGCTCCGCCGCGTTACCGCTAAACATATTAAACATTCCAAAAGCGTTGTTGCTATTGTTTTGAAAAAATTGCTTTATAACCTCAACGTCCACTCCCGGAACCGGCACGTAAGCTAGCAACCTATAGGCAAAAAGAAAGCCCAAAGTAATGAGAATTTTGTTGCGTAGCGATTTATTCATTATTTTTGTCCGCTAGACTTTACGTTCTCGTCTTTGATCTTGCTAGCAAGTGCTTTTGCGCCTACGCCGATCAGCTTGATCTTTTTAACGGAATTCGAAATTTTATGAACGGATTTGATGCTTTCAATCGTAATCTCGCTAAGTTCTTTGATAGCTTCGATTTTATCGACATTAATCACGTAAGGCTTTTCAAATTTAGAAGTAAAACCTACCTTCGGAAGCCTTCGTTGAATCGGCTGCTGACCACCCTCGAAGCCTCTTTTTTCATGAGAACCGGTACGCGCGGTCTGACCCTTGCCGCCGCGACCTGCAGTTTTACCCAGACCGCTTCCTTGACCGCGACCCAAGCGCTTAGTAGCGTGAGTCGAGCCTGGGGCTTTTTTAAGATTTTCTAATCCCATCTTTTATCCTTGTTAGTGTTTTAACATACTAAGAGCTTTCATCGTAGCTCTTACGACATTTGAGGAGTTGTTCGAACCTAGCGATTTAGTGAGGATATCTTTAACACCCGCAAGCTCTAAAACTGGGCGGACTGAACCGCCAGCGATAACACCGGTACCTTCACTCGCCGGCTTAAGTAAAATTTTGCTCGCATTGTATTTAACTTCAATATCGTGAGTGATAGTAGAGCCGTTTAAATTTACTTTGATGATATTTTTAAACGCATCGTCTACCGCTTTTTTAATCGCATCGGGAACCTCTTTGGACTTACCAAAGCCAAAGCCTACCAAGCCGTTTCTATTGCCTACTACGATAAGAGCCGTAAACCTAAACCTTCTACCGCCTTTAACGACCTTTGTAACCCTACCGATATTGACAATTACCTCTTCAAATTCTTCTCTATTATACTTTTCCACAATCATTCCTTTGGGTTATAGTTTGATGCCGTTTTGGCGTAGCGACTCGGCAAAGCTTGCGATTACGCCGTGATACAAATAGCCATTGCGATCGAAAATCGCTTCAGAGATGCCTTTATCTTTTAGCTTGGAGGCTAAATCTTTAGCTAAGCTAGCCGCGCCCTCTTTGTTCGCCTTTAAATTTAAAACCTTACCGCTGCTAGCGCACAAAGTCGCGCTCGCCGCGTCGTCGATAGCCTGAGCGTAGACCGTCCTATTGGATTTGAAAATAGAAATTCTAGGGCAAGATGCGACGCCTGAAATTTTAGCGCGAATTCTTCTTTTTCTCTTGATTCGTAAAGAGATCTTTCTTTTTAATACGTTCTGTGTCATTTCTCAACCCTTATTTCTTAGCTGTTTTTCCGGCTTTGCGGATGATATGCTCTTCAAGATACTTGATGCCTTTGCCCTTATACGGCTCAGGCGGTCTGAATCCTCTGATCTCGGCTGCTACTTGACCTACTTGCTGCTTGTCGTCACCTTTGATGGTTACGACGTTTTTATCTACGGAAATTTCAATCCCCTTTGGAGATTCAAAATTTATCGGATGAGAAAAGCCCAAATTTAGCTCAAGTACCTTGCCTTTCATTGCAGCTCTGTAGCCGACGCCGTTGATTTCAAGCTGTTTTGAAAAGCCCTCGGTAAGACCAAGGACGATATTATTGGCTAAAGCGCGGTATGTTCCCCAATACGCCCTGCTCTGTCTATCCTCACCCTTAGGCGAGAATTCTATCTTTCCGTCTTCGATTTTTACATCGACATGACCTTTTAAATCAAGCTCTTTTTCGTTATTCGATTTTTTAAATTTTAACGACGAGCCGTCAATCTTGACCTCAACTCCGTTTGGAATAGAGATCGGTTTTTTACCAATTCTTGACATAATTTTCCTTTTTATTTGTCTAGGGTATGTCTACTTTTACGAATGGATACCACAATGCCATAAAAAGTAGAAACTTCTTACCAGATCGTGCAAAGTACTTCGCCACCGACGCCCGCTTTGTGCGCGTCGATACCGCTCATAACGCCTTTGCTTGTGCTAACGACGACGGTTCCGTAGCCGTTTTTGAAGCGCTTGATCTCGTCTTTGCCCTGATATACGCGGCGACCCGGAGTCGAAATTCTTTTAACTTCGTTTATCACGCTCCTGCCCTTTTCGTCGTATTTAAGCACTACGTTGATGATCTTTTTATTGTTTTCCTCTACTACGTTGTAGCTCTCGATATAGCCCTTCTCGGCTAAAATTTTAAGCATAGCCTCAACGACGTTTGAGTGAAAAAGCTTAGTCGTATCTAGCCTTCGCATCGCAGCATTTCTGATGCGAGTTAGTCCATCTGAAATAAGATCGTTAATCATCTCTTCTCCTTACCAGCTTGCTTTTTTTAGACCCGGGATCAAACCCTCGTTTGCCATCTTGCGAAGGCAAACGCGACAAATTCCAAAATCCTTATAAACGGAGTGCGGACGACCGCAAATTTGACATCTGGTATATGCGCGAGTGCTAAATTTAGCAGGGCGTTTCGCCTTGGCTACCATTGATTTTTTTGCCATATCATTTTCCTTTTGCAAAAGGCATGCCGAATAGTTCTAGCAATTTAAATGCCTCTTTATCGTTATTTGTAGTCGTTACAACGGTTATATTCATACCGTGAGTTCTTAAAATTTGATCGTATTCGACCTCAGGGAACATCAGCTGCTCTTGCAAGCCAAAGTTATAATTGCCGCGTCCATCAAAGCCCGTTCTAGGTAGTCCTCGGAAATCCTTAACCCTAGGAAGCGCGATAGAGATCAGTTTGTCTAGGAAGGCAAACATCTGCTCTTTTCGTAACGTAACCATTATGCCTACCGGGAAACCTTCGCGCACTTTAAAGCCGGCAACCGATTTTTTTGCATTGACGATAAGCGCTTTTTGGCCTGCAATCAGCGAGATAGTATCGGCCATATTTTGAAGCACTTTTTGATCTTTGCTAGATTCGCCTGTTCCTACACTGATAACGATTTTTTCAAGTGCCGGGATAAGCATAGGATTTTTTATATCAAATTCTTTCTGCAAAGCAGCTCTGATGGAATTAGCGTATTTATCTTTTAGTCTGCTCATAATCAACCCTCTACCAACGCAACGTTTGAAATATCCATAGGCATCTCTTTGCTTGTAAAGCCGCCTTGCGGATTTTGCTCGGTTGGTTTGATAGCCTTTTTAGCCATTTTACAACCCTCGACGATAACTTGAGCTTTTTTAGGAAACACGGCTTTGACTGCGCCTGTTTTGCCCTTATCGTCACCTGCGATGATCTTTACTTGATCGCCCTTTTTAATCTTAAATTTTACTGCCATTATAAAACCTCCGGAGCCAGCGAAACGATCTTCATAAAACCGCCGTATCTGACCTCTCTACCGATAGGACCGAAAATACGAGTGCCGATCGGCTCTTTTTTTGAATCCAAAATAACGGCTGCGTTCTCATCGAATCTAATTAGTGAGCCGTTGCCTCTGTGCAACTCTTTAGTCGTACGAACGACTACGGCTTTTACTACTTGACCGCGCTTAATTTTGCCGTTAGGGAGCGCTTTTTTTACAGAGCAAACGATGATATCGCCGATTGTGGCGTATCTTCTTTTGCTGCCGCCCAAAACTTTAATACACATAAGTTCTTTTGCGCCGCTATTATCAGCTACCGCAAGTCTGGTAAAACTCTGTATCATTATTCAACTCCTGTTTTCAAAACCGCTTTTAAGCGAAACGATTTTCTAGCGCTTAGCGGTCTGCACTCGATCGCAGATATGGTGTCACCTATCTTTACGACGTTGTTTTCATCGTGGATCAGATATTTTTTAAATCTTTTTACGATCTTTCTATATCTAGGGTGCATAACCCTTCGCTCTACCAAAACGGTAGCTGTTTTATCGCCCGCCTTCTTTACGACTACGCCTTGAATTTCTCTTTTAAATGCCATAACCTATCCTTATTTCGCTTTAATAGCGGTGTTGATTCTAGCGATATCTTTTTTGATAGCGCGAATCTCGTTAGGATTGCTTAGCTGCATAGTTTTTAGCTTTTGTCTAGCCGTAAATAAAAGCAACTTACTTTGTTTCAACATAGAATTTAGCTCAGCTAAATCTTTATCTTTCAAATCAGTATATTTCATTTTCGCTTTCCCTACTTACGATTTTCGTTTTAAAAGGTAGTTTATGAATCGAAAGCATAAGCGCCTCTTTAGCAACCTCTTCGCTAACGCCGGTCATCTCGAAAATGATCCTGCCCGGTTTTATATTCATTACCCACTCTTCTACGCCGCTCTTACCTTTACCCATACGAGTTTGTAGAGGCTTTTTGGTAAGCGGTTTGTCTGGGAATACCTTAATCCAAATTTTAGCTTGACGATTCACGAAGCGCGTCATCGCGACACGAGCCGCTTCGATCTGGCGAGAATTTACCCTACCCGCCTCTACCGCTTTGATACCGAAATCGCCGAACGTCAAGGAATTTCCTCTCGTCGCGTAGCCGCGATTGCGACCTTTCATCATCTTACGGTATTTTGTTCTTTTTGGCATCAACATAACTATTTACCTCTTCTTGGTCTGCGTGTTTTTTTAGGCGCATCATCGGTTTTTTCGGCCTGGATGCCTTTTTGTAAAATTTCACCCTTAAAGATCCAAACCTTAATGCCGATATTACCGTAGGTCGTATGCGCTTCGGCAAAGCCGTAATCGATCCTAGCCCTTAGAGTATGAAGCGGAACGCGTCCCTCCAAATACCATTCGGTTCTAGCCATCTCTGCACCGCCCAAGCGACCTGCGACGCAAATTTTAATACCTTTTGCGCCTGCTTTTTGAGCGCCTTGGATGACTTTTTTCATAGCACGGCGGAATGCAACGCGACGCTCTAGCTGCATAGCTACGTTTTCCGCAGCCAAAAGTGCGTTCGAGCCTACTTTGCGCTCCTCTTTGATGTTGATGGCTATGTCTTTATTGACTAGCTTAACGACTTCGCTTCTTAAATTTTCGACCTCGCCGCCTTTTTTACCGATGATAATACCAGGTCTTGCGGCTACGATTGTTACGCGAATTTTCTTAGCTGTTCTTTCGATAAGAATTTGGCTAATTCCCGCATAGTAAAGCTTAGCTTTTAAAAATTTGCGAATCTTGTAATCTTCGCCGATACTCTCGGAAAGCGTTGCCTTAGAAGGAAACCATCTAGACTCCCAATTTCGATTAATTCCTAATCTTAAACCGATCGGATTTACTTTCTGTCCCATTTACGCTTCCTTCTTACTTGGTTTTGCTACTTCGACGATGATGTGCGAAGTAGGTTTGCGGATACGGCTAGCTGTACCTCTGGCGCGCGGACGAAATCTCTTAAGTACGGGACCCGCATCCACTCGGCAGCTGGTAACTACGACCTCTTCAGGCTCAAAGCCGCCGTTTGCGACCGCGCTTGAAATCGCCGTAGCGATATATTTCGCGCCGCGATTAGGCGTAAATTCCAAAGTAGCAAGGGCGAATTCAGCATTCATGCCTTGAATTTGCTTCGCGATAAGTCTTGCTTTTGTCGGCGAAAGACGAACAAATTTAATAGTTGATTTACTCATATTCTATCCTTACTTGCCGATCTTTTTCTGCACGGAGCCTTTGTGGCCCTTGAAAGTCCGCGTAGGAGCGAACTCGCCTAATTTATAACCGATATGATGCTCGGTGACATAAACCGGGATAAAATTCTTTCCGTTATGAACGTTAAACGTAAGTCCGATCATCTCAGGCACGATCGTGCTTCGTCTCGACCAAGTCTTGATCGGTTTGTTATCGCCGGCCTTCTTTGCCGCAACGACTTTTTTCATTACGTGATCATCTACGAAAGGACCTTTTTTTAGCGATCTAGCCATTTTTATTTTCCTTTCCTTCTTGAAATTATAAGCTTATCGCTCGCTTTTTTATGGCGAGTTTTATAGCCCTTCGTCGGTTTGCCCCACGGAGTTACCGGATGGCGACCGGAGTTTTTCT
Source organism: uncultured Campylobacter sp. (assembly GCA_963456995.1). GTDB lineage: Bacteria > Campylobacterota > Campylobacteria > Campylobacterales > Campylobacteraceae > Campylobacter_B. The sequence continues at coordinate 11,315 of CAUONQ010000007.1, forward strand.
TACCCTCGCCACCGCCGTGCGGGTGATCGACCGGGTTCATCGCAGAACCTCTGGTTTGAGGACGGATACCTCTGTGGCGATTACGTCCGGCTTTACCGATGACGACGTTTGCCCACTCTTCGTTACCCACTACGCCGATACTAGCCATACACTCTGCGAGCACTCTTCTCATCTCACCGCTAGGCAGACGTAAAATGACATATTTTTCCTCTTTACCCATAAGCTGAGCATAGCCTCCTGCGCTACGTGCCATTTGAGCACCTTTGCCAGGTTTTAACTCGATATTGTGCAGGATGGTTCCCACAGGGATGTTTTTCATCTTCATCGCGTTGCCGGGTTTAATATCTAATCCGCCCTCGGCAGCGGCTACTACGTCACCCACTTTAAGATCATTAGGCTTGATGATGTAGCGCTTCTCGCCGTCTGCGTATGATATCAATGCGATACGGCAGTTGCGATTCGGATCGTATTCGATCGCCTCGACCTTGCCAGCAACGCCGAATTTATTTCGCTTAAAATCGATAATTCTATAAAGTTTAGCAGCTCCGGCTTGTTTATGGCGGCTGGTAATGCGACCGTTGTTGTTTCTTCCGGCTGCGGCAGGAATTTTAACGAGCAAGCCTCTAACGCTAGCTTTTGCAGTGATATCCTCACTGCTAAGCCCGGTCATAAATCTTCTACTTGGAGTATACGGTTTATAAGTTTTAATCGCCATTTTACGCCTCCACGCTTTCTAGGCTTGCGCCCTCAGGTAGTTTGACGTAGAATTTCTTCACATCGTTTCTAGCGCCAGTTCTGCCTTTAAATCTTTTTACTTTGCCGTCCTGTCTTAAAGAATTTATCTTTAGCGGAGTGATCCCGAAATAGTTCTTCAAAACGCTCTTTAGTCCGTTTTTCGTAACCGACGGGCTAGTTTGGATAACGACCACGCCGTTTTCTTGAAGACCGAGAGACTTTTCCGTATAAAGGATCGTTTTGATATCTGTTATATCTGCCATTTTAGTCCTCTTTCACTATTGATTCAAATGCCGCTTTTTCGAATACGACCGAGCCGTAAACTGCGATTAGATAAGCATTGACCTCGCTTGCATCGATGACATAGCAATTCTTAAGATTTCTATAGGCCAAAAGAGTTTGCGCGTCCAGCTCGTTTTTAACGATCAGTGCATCTCTAACGCCTAGTTTCTTAATAAAATTTGCCGCATCTTTAGTTTTGCCGCTTTTTAGCTCCAAATCGTCGAAGATAAAAATTTTACCCTCGTTTGCCTTCTCATTGATAGCAAATTCCAGCGCAAGGCGTTTTTGCTTTTTATTGACCTTCTGCTCATAGTTTCGCTCGTTAGTCGGACCGAATGCGACCGCGCCGCCTACCCAGACATTGGTTCTGGTCGAGCCCGCACGTGCGCCACCGCGACCCTTTTGTCGCCACGGTTTTTTGCCGCCGCCGCTAACCTCGGCGCGAGTTTTAGCGTTAGCCGTGTTTGCGCGAAGCGAAGCAAGGTAAGATTTGACGTATAAATATAGATTGTGCGAATTAACCTCCGAAAATTTCGCAGGAATTTCAATTTCGCTTGCTTTTTCCAGTTTTTCGTTAAGCACGCTTACTTTACTCATTTTACTATCCTTATTCTGCCCATTGCGCCGTTAAATCCAGGAACCGAGCCTTTAAGCACCAAAATTTTATTCTCGGCATCAAAGCTTACGACTTCGTTTTTGGCAGTGATCGTTTCATTTCCAGTGTGTCCCGCCATCCTCATACCAGGCTGAACGCGACCTGGCCACTCGCAGTTGCCGATCGAGCCCGGTCTTCGGTGAAAGCGGCTACCGTGCGCCGCAGGACCGCCTGCAAAGCCATGGCGTTTAATAACGCCCTGATAGCCTTTGCCCTTGGATTTGAAGCTTACTTTGACGATCTTGGCTTGGCTCAAAACATCTAAATTTTGATCGCCAAGCTCGGCATTTTCTAAGCTTAGAGTCGCAAATTTATTAAATTCTTTGCTTAGGCTATATTTCTTTTGAATGCCGGCGATAGCTTTGTTATATGCCTTGCCCTCTGCGTAGGCTACGATAGCTTTTTTCTCATCGCAAACTTCGCAAATTTTGGTATTGATAAGTCGCAAAAGCGTCACGGGCGTGCTGCTCGTGTCGATCGTCCTACTCATACCTATTTTTTCTACAATATATTCCATTGTTTTACCCCTTATTTGCCCATCGCGTGAACTTCGACGTTGACTTCCGGAGCCAAATCAAGCTTAGTTAGCGAATCAACCGTGTCCGGAGTCGCCGCTACGATATCTAGCATACGAGCGTGGATCTTCATCTCAAACTGCTCTCTGGAGTCTTTATTTACGTGCGGAGATCTTAAAACGGTGTAGCGCTTAATCTTCGTAGGCATCGGCACGGGACCTCTGACGTCCGCACCTGTTCTTTTTACGGCTTCAACGATAGCCGAAACTGTGCGATCTAAAACTCGATGGTCATAAGCCTTGAGTTTTAACCTAATTTTTTGCATCACTTTTCCTTAATAAAGAACTTGTCGCAACGCGCGACCCTTTGTTTCAAACAAAAGACGCACATTATATAAAAGCGCTCCGGCTTTGTCAAGAATATAGC
>CAUONQ010000008.1:0-13915 GCA_963456995.1 uncultured Campylobacter sp.
TCATAGAAGCGCTGCCGAACGCGACTTTTAAGGTCGAGCTCGACAACAAACACGTGATTTTATGTCATATCGCGGGCAAGATGCGGATGCACTACATCAAGATAATGCCCGGCGATCGCGTAAAAGTCGAGCTGACCCCTTATAGCCTCGATAAAGGCAGGATAACATACCGCTATAAGTAAGGATAAAGTTAAATTTAGATATACTTGCGATTTTGCGACTAAACTGTAGGAAGAAGTGTTTTCAAAATCCCCACTATTTTGAAAACAGTTGGTTTGATACTTTCGCTTTTGAAATTTCATTAAACCTAGGTGCAGTTTGCATTTAAAGTGGAGAAAATTTTAGGAGAGTGGAATGAAAGTTCGTCCATCCGTTAAGAAAATGTGCGACAAATGTAAAATTGTCAAGCGCAAAGGTGTTGTTCACGTTATTTGTGAAAATCCAAAACATAAACAAAGACAAGGATAAGTTATGGCTCGTATCGCAGGTGTAGATCTACCAAAGAAAAAAAGGATTGAATACGGACTAACTTATATCTACGGTATAGGTTTATTTACGTCGAGAAAAATTCTCGATGCGGCAGGAATTTCTTACGATAAAAGAGTCGCCGATCTGAGCGAAGATGAAGCCGCCGCTATCAGAAAAGAGATCCAAGAGCACTATATGGTCGAAGGCGATCTTCGAAAACAAGTGGCTATGGATATAAAAGCGCTTATGGACTTGGGCGGCTATCGCGGCTTAAGACACAGAAAGGGCCTTCCTGTTCGCGGTCAAAAAACAAAAACGAACGCCAGAACTAGAAAAGGCAAACGTAAAACCGTCGGCGCGGCAGCTAAATAAGGATTGAGATATGGCACAAAAAAAAGTAGTTAAGAAAAAAACCGTCAGAAAAAATATCGCCAAAGGCATAGTTTACATCTCCGCTACGTTCAACAACACTATGATAACCGTAACGGACGAGATGGGCAACGCGATCGCGTGGAGCAGTGCGGGCGCTTTAAATTTTAAAGGCAGCAAAAAATCCACCCCTTATGCGGCGCAACAAGCCGTCGAGGACGCGCTAAACAAAGCCAAAGAGCACGGCATCAAAGAGGTAGGCGTCAAGGTTCAGGGTCCGGGAAGCGGACGCGAGACCGCCGTTAAAAGCGTAGGTAGCGTAGAAGGGATCAAAGTTACATATTTCAAAGATATCACTCCTCTTGCGCACAACGGTTGCAGACCGCCTAAACGACGTCGCGTGTAATTATAAAAGGAGAAATTTATGGCTAGATATACAGGACCGGTTGAAAAATTAGAAAGAAGGCTCGGCGTCGATCTATTTATGAAAGGCGAGAGAAGGCTTGCGGGCAAGAGCGCACTTTTAAAACGCCCTTATGCTCCGGGTCAGCACGGACAAAGACGCGCTAAACTAAGCGAATACGGCTCGCAGCTTCGCGAGAAACAAAAGGCTAAATTTATGTACGGCGTAAGCGAGAAGCAGTTCCGCAGACTATTTGCCGAAGCAGCTCGTAGAGAGGGTAACACCGGAGCGATCTTGGTTCAGCTTTTAGAGCAGAGGCTAGATAATGTCGTTTACCGCATGGGCTTTGCTACGACTAGACGCTTTGCGCGCCAGCTCGTTACGCACGGACACATTTTAGTAGACGGCAAGCGCGTCGATATCCCTTCATACAGCGTCCGTGCAGGACAAAAGATCGAAGTGATCGAGAAGAGCAAAAATAACCCGCAAATTTCAAGAGCGTTGGATCTTACTGCACAGACTGGCATCGTAGCGTGGGTAGACGTAGAAAAAGAGAAAAGATACGGAATTTTTTCTAGAGTTCCGGAGAGAGAAGAAGTTGTTATTCCTGTAGAGGAAAGATTTATCGTAGAGCTTTACTCGAAATAGTAGGTGCTAATATGAGAAAAATCACAACATCAGCTCATATGCCAACTGAAATAAAGGTTGAGAATGTCAGCGAAAATGTTGCTAAAATCATAGCATATCCCTTTGAAACAGGATATGCCGTCACTCTAGCTCATCCTTTACGAAGGTTACTTTATACGAGCACGGTCGGTTTCGCGCCGACTGCGGTTAAAATCGAAGGCGTAAGCCACGAATTCGACAGCATGCGCGGTATGCTCGAGGATATGGCGGCTTTTATCATAAATTTAAAGGGCTTAAGGTTTAAAATTAAGGGCGATTCCCTACGCGAGGTCGTAGAATACAGCTTCAAAGGACCTAAAGAAATTTACGGCAGCGACCTAAATAACGACGCCGTAGAGATCGTAAATCCAAGTGCTTATCTGGCTACGATAAATGAGGATGCTGATCTTAAATTTACGCTCATCATCGAAAAGGGTATCGGCTACGTCCCAAGCGAAGAGATCAGAGAAAATTTAGACGCTGATTTCATCGCGCTGGATGCGTTTTTTACCCCGGTAACTAAGGCTGTTTACGACATCGAAAACGTATTTGTAGAGGACAATCCCGACTACGAAAAGGTGGTCTTTACGATCACTACCGACGGCCAGATCAGCGCGATAGATGCGTTTAAAAATGCGCTTGAAGCGATGTATCAGCAGCTGGCGGTTTTCAAAGGTATCGTAAATATCAGCGCTGCGGACACTTTCGGTAGAGCTATCCCCGCAAATTCCGAGTTTGCAAAGCTTTTTGAGAGCGTTAGCAATCTAAGCTTAAGCGCACGAAGCTTTAATTGCCTGGATCGCGCGGATATTAGATTTATCGGCGAGCTAGCGATTATGGAAGAGAGCGAGCTTAAAGACCTTAAAAATTTAGGAAAAAAATCGCTTGAAGAGATCAAAGCCGTAATGGAGGAGATCGGTTATCCTATCGGCAACCAAGAGCTCGGCGATAAAAAAGAGCAGCTAAAACGTAAGCTTGACGAGCTGAAGGCTCAAAGACAAAAGAATGAAGGACAATAAATGAGACATAATCACGGATATAGGAAGCTAGGGCGTACTTCGTCTCACCGTGCCGCCCTGCTTAAAAATTTAACCATCGCTTTAGTTACTAGCGGCAAGATCGAAACTACGCTTCCTAAGGCAAAAGAGCTAAGAAGCTATGCCGAGAAGCTGATCACTCGCGCGCGTAAGGGCGACAGCGAGGCGCATAGATTTGTTTTCGCGGCGCTTCAGGATAAGGCTGCGACAAATAAGCTGGTCACCGAGATTGCCCCAAAATACGCAGGCGTAAACGGCGGCTACACTCGCATCATCAAAACCCGCCTTCGCAAGGGCGACGCCGCAGAGATGGCTTATATCGAGCTAATCAGCAAATAAAATTTCGGGATCACTCCCGAAATTTCTTCTATGAAATTTAAAATTCTACTTCCGCTTATTATCATCGCTGCGGGCTTGGCGTGGGCATTGGATAATTACCTTAGTTATAAAAACATCGAAACGATCAACTCTGAAATTTCGCTAAAGCAGGCATTGGGCGGTGAGCAAATTTCTAAAATCCGCGTCTATAAATCCAAACGAATTCTTGAAATTTTAACCTCAAAAGGCGTCGCGAAAAGCTACAAAATCGCTCTCGGACGCGAGCCCGAAGGACACAAAGAAGTTCAAGGCGACGGCAAAACCCCTGAGGGCAACTACACCATAAACGGCAAAAATCCGAACTCGGCGTATCATCTAAATTTAGGCATCTCCTATCCGAATAAAGCCGACGTAGCACACGCAAAATCCCTCGGCAAGAGCGCAGGCGGCGATATCAAAATCCACGGGCTACCGAACAAATTCAGCTACCTAGGGCAGAGTATCGCGGCGTTCGGCGACTGGACGGAGGGCTGTATAGCGCTCGTCAATGACGATATGGACGAGCTTTTTGAACACGTGAAAATCGGCACGCCGATAGAAATTTTACCGTGATTGCACGCGCCTGCGCTAAAATTTCACAGCCGCGATCGATATAAAACGTAGCGTAAATTTTATCTACGAGCTTTAAAATAATGTTTGCCGCCCAATCTTTCATATCCCGCAAAATTTACGATTAAGATCGAAATCTATTTTTTTACAAAAATTTAATCGTATCGGCGCTTGTTCCAATTAAATTTAGACAATCTCATTTAAATTTCCTCTCCAGCTCAAACAAAATTCCTTTTCAAATTTAGCCCTCGGTCTGGCCGAAATTTAATCCCAAATTTATGGCGCAAATAGTCTAAATTTAAATATATGCAAGCCCGATGATTTGCATACTTCGTCATTGCGAATCGATAAAATTTTAAAATCGCGGCTCGCCGTTCGCGCCGTATAAAATTCTTTGCGAGCCATTACGCAAAATCCGCGCCCTCGCACAAAATTTCAGATCAAATTTCATCCCCGATAAGCCTTTTTTTATCGCTTTTGGATATAATTCGCCAAAATAAAAACAAGGAATTTTAATGATACCATTTACAGACGAAGAGCTTCTAGCCCCAGTACAGGATAGCTTGGAGTTAATCCGACCGATGCTGCAAAACGACGGCGGCGATATGAAGCTTTTAGGCATAAAAAACGGCATCGTCTATGTCCGCCTTACCGGGCATTGCCACGGCTGCGCTGCAAGTGCGCAGACCCTAAAATACGGCGTCGAGCGCCAGCTCCGCATGGATATCCACCCCGAGCTTAGCGTCGTAAATATCCCGGAGGGCGAAGAGTTTGAATTATAAAAAGCTGGGGCTAAAGGCATTTTCGCGCGGAGAATTCGAGCTTGCGAAGCTGTATTTTTCGCTCGCATACGAAAAAAGCGGCGAAGAGGAAATTCTATTTTTGCTCGAGCTTTGCCAGACCGCGCTGGCAGACCGCGAAGAGGCGCTTATGCTCTTTGATTTTTACAACCTCAGCCCTAAAACTCAAACCGCGGAGCTTTTTAAAATTTTAAACTCCATCAACGAAAAGATCGCGAATGAAGCGTCTTCCGAACCCGGTGCCGAGGATGAGATCGCCGTTATAACTTATGTCGATTTTATGCGCGCGGTAGGCCAAAGAGGCTTTAAAGACGCCTTTGAATCGATCATTTTTTCCTCCAAAATCGCTATTTCGGATAAAACCGAGATGATAGAATTTTTAGAAAATTTGATAGAAAACGGCTACTACGAAATGGGGCTTAATTACGTCGAGAGCTCGGCTGCCGCGTATGCAGGCGATGAGCGCTTCGAAGCGCTGATGCAAAAAATCAAAAATCATGAAAATACGACTAGAAAATAATTTCATCACCGACAACTCGGCCGAGTGCGAGGCGGGCTGCTTTTTTATGCGCACGAGCGCGAACGCTAAATTCCAAGCCGAAGCGGCGCAAAAAGGCGCGCGGATCATCTCTATCGCACAAGCAAAGGAGCTTTTAAAGATCGATCCGCGCATCAAAATCGTAGGTATCACGGGCACCAACGGCAAGACCACGACCGCGGCGGCAATCTATTCGGCGCTGCTGGATCTGGGCTTTAGCTGTGGTCTAAGTGGCACGCGCGGCGCCTTTATAAACGAGCGCAGGATCGACGAAAAGGGACTTACGACGAGCTCGGTTTTTAAGACGATGAGCTATCTTTACGAAGCCGGCAAGCAGGGCTGCGAGTATTTCGTCATGGAGGTCAGCTCGCACGCAATCGCACAGAACCGCATCCAGGGGCTAAATTTTGCGCTTAAAATTTTTACGAATTTAAGCCAAGATCATCTCGATTATCACGGCAGCATGCAAGGATACGCCGCAGTCAAGAGCTCGTTTTTCGCAGACGACGCGCCAAAGCTCATAAACGCCGATGACGGGCATATTAAATTTAACCCCGCAAACGCCCTTACCTACGGTATCAAAAACGCCGCGAGCTTCGCCGTGAGCGGATACGGGCTAAAGGGTGGCATCGACGCGCTTGTGCGTACTCCAAACGGCGATAATGCGCAGCTGCAAAGCGATCTCATCGGCGAGTTTAATCTCTACAACCTTACCGCGGCGTTTGCGGCGGTTAAAATTCTAACCAAGCTGCCGAACGAGGAGATCGCAAAAGCCCTGGCAAACTTCGGCGGCGTCGAGGGTCGCGTGCAGATCGTAAATAAAAATCCGCTTGTAATCGTCGATTTCGCTCATACCCCAGACGGCATCGAAAAGGTGCTAAACGCGCTGCGTGCAAGCGGCGAGATTATCGCGGTTTTCGGCGCAGGAGGCGATCGCGACCACGGTAAGCGTCCGAAAATGGGCGCTATCGCGGAGCACTTTGCTAAAATCTGTATCGTTACGAGCGATAACCCGCGCAGCGAGGATCCGAACGAGATCATCGAGCAAATTTGCGCCGGAATGCGCCGAAAAGATAAAATTTTAAAGATCGCGGATCGCAAAGAGGCTATCGCGCGCGCGCTAGATCTTGCCAAAAACGGCGAGATGATCGCTATTTTGGGCAAAGGCGACGAAACCTATCAAGAAATCAAGGGCGTGAAGCATCCCTTCAGCGATAAGCAGGTCGTGAGCGAGCTAGTCGCGGCGCGAGGCGAGTCAAATTTAGACTAAATTTTAAAGGACGGCCGATGAAAATCGAAATTTTATCAAGCAAAATCCACCGCGCGCGCGTGACGGACGCCAACCTAAACTACGTAGGCTCTATTACGATCGGACCCGAGCTCATCGAGGCTGCAGGGCTTTGCGAATACCAAAAAGTCGAGATCCTAAACATCAATAACGGCGAGCGCTTCGCTACCTACGTGATCCGCGGCGAGAAAAAGGGCGAGATCTGCCTAAACGGCGCAGCCGCGCGCAAAGTCTGCGTCGGCGACGTCGTCATCATCGTGGCTTACGCACAGATGAGCGCCAAAAAAGCAAGAAGCTTCAAGCCTAAAATCGTGCAGGTAAACGAAAAGAACCAAATAACGGAGTAAATATGTTTGAAGGAATGGATTTTTCAAAAATGGGGCAGATGCTCGATCAGATGCAGGCCAAGGCTAAGCAGATCGAAGAGGAGAATGCGCGCAAGGAATTTACCGTAAAATCTGGCGCGGGCATGGTCGCCATCAGACTAAACGGCGCGGGCGAGGTGCTCGATCTTAGTATCGACGATAGCCTTTTTAGCGACAAAGAGAGCTTGCAGATCCTGCTAATCTCGGCGATAAGCGACGCGATAAAACTCGTCGAAAACGAAAAGAAAGGCGCAGCAGCGTCCATGCTAGGAGGGCTCGGCGGATTGGGTGATCTGCTTGGCAATAAGGGCTAAGCGTAGTTCAAAAATGGTGGAAATAGGCTTTTTATATAGAATGGCTGTTTTGCTTAGCGAACGGTTTGGATTTTACGGAGCGAGCGGCTTCTGTAGCGAACTAAATAAAGCCCGATTTTATAAGGCGGCGTTAAATTTAGATTTTGCGGCGCTACAGTTTGCATAAAGCACGGCTCGCTTTATTTGACGCTAGGTTATTAAATTTTAACCTTAGCAAATCAGTCAAATTTAACGGGCGGCGCGAGGGCAAATTCTAAAATTTCGGCGAGCTGCTACGCTGCGGCGCAAAGTAAAATTTAGCCCGCACGGCTTAAATGCAAAGGGGGCGAGCCGTTGCGCGACATCCGCGAGCAAATCTAGCGTAAGATGCGGCTCAAAAAAGCGGAGCATCCTCCGCCGCGCGCACTGCGTAAAGCTAGAAGAAATTAAAAATTTAAAATTTTAAGCGGCATGATTGCTTCTACGCGGCGTACAAACGGCTCGCGACGGCAAAGTCTAAGCTGCGCGACGAAAAGGCATTCGAAGGGCGCGAATTTTGCATTCGTCAAGGGTGCGCCTAAGCAGAGCAAATCAAAACCGCAAGGTAGGATCGATGGATATTTTAGAAAAATTTAAAGATTACTTGAAGCGCAACCAGCTGAAGGCGCCGAGCTTTCATCCGTACTTTGAGGAGGCGCTCAATTACATGCTGCAAGCGGGCGGGAAGCACTTTCGCGCACAGCTGCTGTTGGGCGTCGTCTCGGCGGTAGATGAGCGGCGCTTTGAGGGCGCGCTGGCGATCGCGATGGCGCTTGAGATGATCCACACTTACTCGCTTATCCACGACGATCTGCCCGCGATGGACGATGCGGATCTGCGCCGCGGGCGACCGAGCCTGCATAAAAAATACGACGAAGTCACGGCGATTTTGGTGGGCGATGCGCTAAATACAGACGCGTTTTTGATCGCCGCAAGCGCAAACCTAAGCGACGAGATCAAGATAAAATGCATTAAAACTCTAGCGCGAAATGCAGGCAGTAGCGGTATGGTGCTCGGTCAGGCTATCGATTGCCGTTTTGAAAACAGCCCGCTAAAGCAAAGCGAGCTTGAGTTTTTGCATCTGCATAAAACGGGCGCGCTCATCGCCGCAGCGTTTGAGCTAGGCGCCATAATCGGCGGGTTAAAGGACGAGCTCGCGCATGAGCTTTATAAGATCGGGCTGAAGCTAGGTCTCATATTTCAGATCGAGGATGATATCATCGACGCCACGAGCGACGAGGCAAGCGCGGGCAAGCCCGTAGGAGCAGACGGCGCGAAAAATTCCTTCGTAAATTTACTAGGTCTTGCGGGTGCTAGAAGCTACAAGCAGCGCCTAATAGACGAGGTAAGCGGCGCGATGGCGGGCTATGACGAAAGCCTGCGCGATTTGGTTTTAAATTTGATAGAAAAATACCTGAAAGGATGAAAAATGTCGAGCGAGCAGCTAAGTAAAATTTCAAACACGATCAAATTTCTAAGCGCGGATATGATCCAAAGCGCTAACTCGGGCCATCCCGGCACGCCGATGGGGCTAAGCGACGTAATGAGCGTCTTTATGAGCAAGGTCCGCCACAACCCCAAAAATCCCGCGTGGCTGAACCGCGACCGCGTCGTATTCTCGGGCGGGCACGCAAGCGCGCTGGTGTATAGCTACCTCTACCTTAGCGGATACGATCTGAGCATGGACGATCTGAAAAGCTTCAGGCGTCTGCACTCCAAAACACCCGGTCACCCGGAGATCATCACCCCGGGCGTCGAAATCGCTACCGGACCGCTCGGGCAAGGCGTCGCAAACGCGGTCGGATTTGCGATGGCCGCAAAATACGCCGCGCATCTACTAAACGAGGAAGGAAACGAGATCATCGATCACCGCGTCTATTGCTTCTGCGGCGACGGCGATCTGCAGGAGGGTATCAGCTACGAAGCGTGCGCGCTTGCGGGCAGACACAACCTCGATAATCTCACGATAATTTATGATTCTAATGGCATCACGATCGACGGCAATACCGATATCGCGTGGTTTGAGGACGTGAAAGTGCGATTTGAAGCGCAAGGCTTTGAGGTCGCGCGCATCGACGGGCATAATTTCGATCAGATAGAATTCGTCCTTGACGAGGTCAAAAATAAAACCAAACCCTACCTCATCATCGCAAATACCACGATCGGCAAAGGGGCGCTAGAGCTTGAGGGCACGGCCAAGACGCACGGCGCGCCGCTTGGAGAGGAGCTGCTTGCGCGCGCTAAGCAAAGCCTGGGCTTTGATCCCGCCCAAAGCTTCGTCGTAAGCGAGGATGTGCTTTTTGCGACGCGCGCCGCGGTCGAAAAGGGCGATTTGGAGGAGCGGCTTTGGAAGGAGAAGCTTGCAAATCTAAGCGATAAAAAAAGTGCGCTTCTAAACGAGCTTTTAAATCCCGATTTTAGCAAGATAGAATTTCCCGATTTTAGCAGACTTAAGGTCGCCACGCGCGATAGCAACGGTAAAATTTTAAACGCCATCGCAAACGCGGTGCCCGGCTTTTTGGGCGGAAGCGCCGATTTGGCGGCGTCGAATAAGACCGAGCTAAAAGGCGGCGGCGACTTTCCGTGCGGCAAAAATTTACACTTCGGCATCCGCGAGCACGCGATGGCGGCGATCGGCAACGCCTTTGCGAGATACGGGCTTTTCATTCCGTTTAGCGCGACTTTTTTTATCTTCAGCGATTATCTCAAAACGGGCGCTAGACTTGCGGCGCTGATGGGCTTGCGCCACTATTTCGTCTTTACGCACGACAGCATCGGCGTGGGCGAGGATGGGCCTACGCACGAGCCTATCGAGCAGCTTAGCACCTTCCGCGCGATGCCAGACTTCTACACCTTCCGCCCCGCAGACGGCAACGAAAACGTAAAATGCTGGCGCACGGCGCTTGCTCTGAATGCGCCCGCGGCGTTCGTCTGCTCGCGCCAAGGGCTTGAGCCGCTACCTAAGGCGGTTTTGGGCGACGTGCAAAACGGCGCGTATCTGCTAAGGCAGAGCAAAGAGCCGCGAATCACGCTCATCGCAAGCGGCAGCGAGGTCTCGCTCTGCCTAAAAGCGGCAGCGATCCTGCAAGAGCAAGGCATCGGCGCAAACGTCGTAAGCGCGCCGTGCTTCGAGCTTTTGTGCGAGCAGGACGCTGATTATCTGGCGCAAATCCTAGAGCCGCAAACCAAAATTTTAGCCGTCGAAGCCGCAAGCGCGCTTGAGTGGTATAAATTTGCAGACGCGGTACACGGCATGCAAAGCTTCGGCGAAAGCGGCAACGCGAGCGAGCTATTTAATCTTTTCGGATTCACCGACGTAGCGATCGCAAAGCAGGCCAAAGAGCTTTTAGAACAGTAACGACAAAGGCGAAATTTGAGCGAAAAAATCAAAATTTCATATTTAGACGGATTTAAAATTTATGGGTTAAAAGCCCGCACGAAAAACGCGGACGAGCTAGACGGGAGCGGTAAAATTCCCGCGCTGTGGGCGAAATTTATGAAAGAGTGCTATGACGGGCAGAGCGAGATTTACGGCGTCTATTACGATTACGAAAACGGCGCCGGCGGCCTTTACGATATCTTTATCGGCACCAAAGCGCCACGCGGTGGCGAAGCCTTGGAAACCAAAAGCGGCAAATACGCCGTTTTTAGTTTCCCAAATGAGCCGCAAAACGTAGCAAAGTTTTGGAGCAAAATTTGGAGCTTTTTTGAGGCCGGTGAACTAAAAAGAGCGTTTGGAACGGATTTTGAGTTTTACGGCGGAGACGAGATCACAATTTTCATCTCGGTTTTGTAGGGCGGCGCATAAAAATTTATAAACGGCGAGTGATTTTTCGCCGCCGCGATAAAATTTGCCCGCGAGATGCTAAAATTCCTTGCTCGCAAAAGCCACGCAGAGCGTAAAACGCTGCTGTTTTATAAAATTTCATCCATAAAGCGGTAAAATTCCGTGCCCAAAACTACGCACGAAAGCAAATTTTATGCCCAAAGCGCGTCGTACCTTAAGCCGTGGATTTAAAACGAAATCTAAATTTGCGCCGTTAAATTTCAACCCCCGCCCGCAAATCAGGCGAAATTTCACGCGGAATTTCATTTTTAAATCTGTTATTAAGCCATTTTTGGCTTAAATTACATTTTCATTCGGGTAGATGTCCGAGCGGTCGAAGGAGCGCGCCTCGAAAGCGCGTAAGGCGTCAGCCTTCTGGGGTTCGAATCCCTATCTACCCGCCATTCATTCAAATTTCACCCAATACTTTGGAGTTAAGATGAGCAATAAACTCCTTTCGATGAGCCTGCAGGAGCTGTGGCGGCTCTTTCCGATACGTCTCGTGCCGCACGATCCGCGCTGGAGCGAATACTTTAGGCAGGAGCGCAAAATTTTGCGCGGGCTGCTGCGAGATCATGGCAAGATCAAGATCCACCATATCGGCAGCACCGCAATAAACGGGATCTGGGCGAAGCCGATCGTAGATATTTTGATCGAGTGCTCGGATATAACCGCCGCCAAACGGCGCCTGATAGACGCGGGCTATCTGCTAATGAGCGAAAACGAGAGCCGCTGTAGCCTAAATAAGGGCTACACCGAAGCGGGATTTGCCGAGCGCGTTTTTCACGTGCATTTGCGAAATTTCGGCGATGCGGACGAGATATTTTTTAGAGATTTTTTGCGAGCGAATGCGGATATCGCCGCGCGGTACGAAGCGCTTAAATTAGGGCTTTGCAAGCGATTCGAGTTCGACCGCGACGCCTACACTGCGGCAAAAAGCGAATTTGTGCTTAAGCTTACGCGCATCACTAAAGAAAACTCGAAATAACCGCGTAAATTTGATCCTCTGCGTAGAAACTTGCTCTCTAAAAGCGATAAAAATGGCTAAATTTTTATAAACGAAATGGGTAGATAGCGCCGCACCTTGCAGATTAGTTTTTATAAAATTTTGACCGTAATTTCAAATTTAAAGAGCGACCGCCCGGCTATCGGTAGATAAAATTTTACAAATTCCGCCAGCAACGAAGTCGCCCATAAAATGCGTCGTATCGCCATATCACACCACAAACAAAAGGTCTTCCCGCGCTTCGGTACAAGTTTAAATTTAAAAGCCTATGCGCCGTAAATTTTAAATATTCCGCTAAAACATCGACTCATAAACTCGCTAAATTTAAAGCTGCAAAATTTTAAATTCCTTGCCGCTAGCTAGCCAAGCGAATTCCACGCCGAGCGCTTAAATCTAATGATCGCTCTTTAGCCCCGCGCCGCAAAGCGGGATGATGCTGTCTCCTTGCAGATCGCGGCTTTCTTTGTAGCGCAGATACGCAGCGTAGGTAGCCGCGGTCGTGTGCTCGACGTAAAATCCTCCGCGCGCAAGAGCCGCTCTGGCAGGCAGTATGTCGCTCTCGCTCGCCAAAATCACCTCGCGCTCGCCCGCGTAGCTAGAGCCGAGAATTTCGGCCGCGCGCATCGGTCTTGCGATCGCGATGCCCTCCGCTAGCGTCGGCTGCGGCTTAATCTCGCGCGCCGCATCTTTAGCGTCAAAAAGCGGAGCTCAACGCTCGCCCTGAACGATGAAAATTTTCGGCAGCGTCTCGATAAGACCGCCCTCATATAGCTCGCCTAGCGCCGCTTGAGCGCCTAGCAGCAGCGTGCCATTGCCCACAGGAATGAAGATATTGCGCGGCACCCTGCCCAGCTGCTCGTAGATCTCATAAATATAGCTCTTCGTGCCCTCGTAAAAGATCGGATTATAAACGTGATTGGCGTAATATATCTGCTCCTGCGCGGCCTTTTTGCGGCACGCATCCGCCGTCTCATCGCGGCTGCCGTCAAAGACCGTGACGTGCGCGCCGTGGCTTTTGATCATATCGATCTTTTTAGGCGACGTGCCCTTCGGGACGTAAATTTCACACTCGATGCCCGCACGAGCGCAGTACGCCGCCACGGCATTGCCCGCGTTGCCGCTGGAGTCTTGTAGTACCTTTTTCACGCCGATATTTTTGGCATGCAGCACCAAAACCGCCGCGCCGCGATCTTTGAACGAAAGCGTAGGCATCGCGTAGTCGAGTTTGAGATAGAGATTTTCGCCGAATTTCACGCTCGCCGTAAGCCCCTCACCCATCGAAATTTCTCTAAATTTAGCCGTGTCGATACCCATAAACCTGCGGTATCTAAAGATGCTAAACTCGCTTTGATCTACGAGCGCGGGGTTAAATTTAGGCGCGTCGGAATTTAGCTTATACAGCCCACCGCAGTCGCATTTATAGCTCAAAGTATCGATGGGCGCGTGCTTGCCGCAGCCAGTGCAGATGAAATCGCTCATTTTCGCTCCTATTTTTTCTCTTTGATTTTTGCGACGGCCTCGATCTCTACGAGGCAGCCGAAGTGTAGAGCCGTAGTCGGCACCACGACGCGAGCAGGCTTGTGCGCGCCGAAAAACAGCGCGTACTGCTCGTCGATCACGTCCCAGTTCGCGATGTCAGGCGTATAGACGCGGCACATCCGCACGTCGCTTTTATCCGCGCCCGCGGCGGCCAGGACTGCCGCAACGTTGCTTAAAGCCTGCGCGGTCTGCGCAGCAAGACCCTCTGGAGCGGCTCCCGTGCGCGGATCCACGCTTAGCTGCCCCGAGACGTAGAGCGTGCCGTCGTCGTCTAAGATGCCCGGCGCATAATGCGCCTTTTTCGGCGCGAAGCCGGTTGGATAAATTTCTTTCATTTAAGCTCCTTTGCAT
>CAUONQ010000009.1:0-13536 GCA_963456995.1 uncultured Campylobacter sp.
CTGCGAGATTTAAAATCAAAATTTATCAAAATTTGTGCGCTTGTTAGAAAAAAGTGGGGCAAGGGAGTGAAAATTTTAGATTTTAAATTTACCGCGCGGTCGCATCTTTAAAATTTTGCAGGTCGCGCCAAGGTCTCGTGCGGCGCAGAATTTCGATTAAATTTAACTGCCTTCACAAATATCAAAGCTAAATTTATCGATACCCGGCCTACTGAAATTTTGATTTTCCGCGCTTGCGTTGCGCTTGAAAATAAAGGCGTAGCCGTATTTCTCGAAGTGCTGCGAGCTGTTTTTTAACCCCAGGGCGCAAAGCTCGTAAGCGCCGCTTTGCAAGCCAAGCTTGAGCGTGGAATTAAATTTTCGTTCTTGCCCGCAGCGCCGCTTTGACACTCATAGCCTAGCTCGAGTTCGCCGCTTTTTAGCTTACCAGCGCGATACTACAAAGCATCGAAGCTAGATAGGAACGGAGCCGCTTTGTGGGGCGAAATACAACCTATCGCGCTTGAAAGCTACTTCGTAGCCCGCAGGCGGCGCAAAACCGTAGCCGTCAGCACTTAGCTCGCCCAAAAACATATCTCTTTTTTGCTAACAAAACGCGGCGGGTTCAGCTCGCGCTTAAAATTTTAGCTCAATACCCGCTTAAAAAGACGAAATTATTTACCGCGCCGGTTAGGAATTTTACCAAAAACGGTGCCAGCACGCACGCCACGCTAGCTAGCACAACGGCGAATTTTATCTGCACCGAAACCGCGCTCAGCGAGCCGTCAAGCTCCGCGTCCTCCCGCGGCTCGTGCAAAAACATATGCACGATGAGGCGCAGGTAGTAATACAGCGCGAGCGCGCTATTTACCGCCATGATGACGGCGAGGGCGAAGTGACCCGAATTGACCGCAGCACTTAGCAAATACATCTTACCCCAAAACACGCTAAACGGCGGAATACCCGCAAGCGAGAGCATAAAGATCGCCGCGCATAGCGCAAAGAGCGGATGGGTGCGGATCAGCCCGTCAAATTTCTCAAACGGATGCTCGAAGCGAGCCGCGAAATTAGAGCTTTGCGCGCAAATTTCGGCGCCTGGCTCGCAAGTTTCAGTGCCAAAAAGGGTCGCTTCCGCGCCGGGCTCGCTCGCTTTAAAATTTTGCTCGTTTTCTTTGGAATTTTGCTCGCCTGCTTTAAAATTCTGCTCGCTTGCTTTAAAGCTCCGCTCGCCGCAAGCTAAATTTTGTCCGTTCGCGCCTAAATTTAACTCATCGGCAGAGTCTGCTAACTCGTGATTTTGCGAAAAAGAAAGCTTTGCGTTTGAGATAGAGTTCTCGCCGTTTGTATTTAAATTTAAAGCGGGGCTTCGGGTTTTAAATTTTAAATTTAACGCGCGCGCGCGCCTTTGCCGTACGCACCAGATGAAGGCAAACGCCCCGAGATTCGCCACGGCGTATAAGATCCAGTATGTAAAAAGCGCCGCATTTGCCTGCGTCGAGCCGATTACGATCGCGCAGAGTACGAAGCCCGCGTGCGAAACGGAGCTGAAGGCTAGCATCCGCTTGACGTCGCGCTGCACGAGCGCCATAAGGTTTGCCAGGCTCATCGTCGCTACCGCTACGGCGTATAGCACGATGTTTAGCCACTGCACGCCGATGCTTCCCAGCGCTTCAAACAGCCTGATCGCCACGACAAAGCCCGCTATTTTGGGGACGACGGACATAAAGCCCGCCATAGCCGAGCTCGCGCCCTCGTAAACGTCGGGCGTCCAGGTGTGAAACGGGATCAGCGAGAGCTTAAATCCTATCGAGACGATCATAAATGAGCAGGCGGCGAAAAGTAGGACGCTGGTTTGTAAATTTGAACTCTTGGCGATCTGCGCGATATTTGAAATTTCCATAGAGCCCGTCGATAGAAAAAACATCGCCGCTCCGAATACGAAAAACCCGGATCCCAGCGCGCCCATTATGAAGTATTTTAGCGCCGCTTCGACCGAGCGAGCGCGGTTGTGAAGCGCGATTAGCGTATAAAGCGCCAGCGAACCCGTCTCAAGCCCAACGAGGATCATCATTAAGCTTTCGCTCGCGACCATAAACTCATACCCCACGAGCACGAATAAAAACAGCACGAAAAATTCCGCAGTGTGGTACTCGTGCGCGCTTCTTGCACCCAAAGACAGAAAGATGAAAAATATCGAGCCTGCGAGCATGATAAGCATCGATAGCGTCGCGATTCCGTCCACTAGCATCACGTCAAAAAGCCCACGTATGCCGCTGTTGTAACCAAAAACGAGCCCGAAGCCGAGAGCTAGTGCTAGTATCGTGATGACGGCGTAAAATTTATACGATAGCGTGCGCGCAAAAAGCGAAACCGCGAGCATCAGCAGGGCAAATCCTCCGAGTATCGCCATAGGCGCGATCGAGGCTAAATTTAAAAGATTATTTTGCATCGCTTCTTACCTTAAAATTTGCTTTTTCCATATAGGCGCGAGTCGCGGTTTGCGAGGCTTTATTAAACATCAACTCAAGGCTTTGCGTCACGCTAGGTTCGATACTCTTTAGCATCAAATTCGGCGCTACGCCAAGTACCACTACCAGCACGCAGATCGGGATGATAGAGCAAAGCTCGGTTCTGTTTAGATCACTTAGCTTTTTATTCTCCTCATGTACGAGCGCGCCGAAGAAGGTCTTTTTATAAAGATTCATCGAATAGATCGCGCCCATTATTATGCCGAGTCCACCCAAGAGCGCGTAGCTAAAGCTTATTTTAAAAATCCCCGCAAGGCTTAGGAATTCTCCCACAAAGCCGATCGTAAGCGGAAGACCTATCGAGCCTAGCAGTACGACGCAAAAACAAAACGCATAAAGCGGCATCACCCGCGCAAGCCCGCCGAACTCGCTGAAAAGCTTCGTGTGCCTGCGGTCGTACAAAAAGCCCACGAGCATAAAGAGCCCGCCGCTTACGATACCGTGGCTGATCATCAAAAATACCGCACCGCTCATTCCTTCGCGGCTCATTGAAAAAATTCCTAGCATTACGACGCCCATATGCGCGATCGAGCTATACGCGATTACCTGTTTGATGTCCTTTTGCGCAAAGGCGATGAAGCTCGCATAGATGATCATAACGATCGCTACGGCGCACATCATCCCGCTAAAATAGACGCTCGCATCCGGAAACAGCGGCAGCGAAAATCGCACGAAGCCGTATGTGCCCATCTTAAGAAGCACCGCGGCAAGCAGAACCGAGCCTATCGTAGGAGCCTGCCCGTGTGCATACGGCAGCCAGGTATGAAAAGGAAAGCAAGGCGTCTTGATCGCAAAGGCGACCGAAAATGCCAAAAATAGAGGAATTTGCGTGCTAAGCGGCAGCGATAGGCTCTGCCAGTTTAGGATATTAAAGCTATACTCTCCCGTAGCCTCGTGATAGAAATAGCTCATCGCTACGAGTCCTACGAGCAGAAACATCGAACCTAGGAAAGTATAGATGAAAAATTTTACCGCGGCATAAATTCTCTTGCCGCTACCCCACGCGCCGATGATATAGAGCATCGGAATAAGCGAAAGCTCCCAAAAGATGTAAAACAAAATCGCATCCAGCGCCACGAAAACGCCCACCATCGTCATCTCTAAAAACAAAATGCAGATGATTAAATTTTTGGCGCGCTCTTTGATACTTAGACTAAGCAGCGCTAAAAATGTAACTAGCGTGCTTAGGATCACCAAAAACAGCGAAATTCCATCCACGCCGATGAAGTAGTTGATGCCGTATTCGCTTATGAAAGGGTGCAGCACGCTAAACGCGATGCCGTCCACCGGCTCGTAGAGTATCCACAAAACGAGCGAAAGCACGAACTCTATAAAGCTCATCGTAACGGCGTAGGTCTTGATGCTCGCTTCGTCGATCAAAAAGCCCAAAACCGCAGCTACCGCCGGAAAAAATATAACCAAACTTAAAAAGTATTCCATGCCCACCTCACAGCGCAAACGCCAAAATCAGCAAAATGAAAGATCCCAAAACCATCCACCTTAAATTTGCGCTCAAATCTCCGTTATTGCTTACGCGATCCGCACCCTCGCCGCTTTTTACGGCGATGCGGGCGATCAGATCGACGCTGGCGTCTATGATCGCGCCGTCGCATTTAGCGCAGATCTCGCTAAGCCTCTCGTATCCGCGCACGATCACGCGCTCGTAAAATTGCGGGATAAAATACTGCGCGATCAAAATTTTATAAAATTTACAGTTCTTTAAATTAGGGCTAAATTTACCCTTGCCGTATGTCCAAATCGTTCCGATCGCCACCGCGCTTATCATCGCTAGCGTTAGGGCGATCAAAATTACTTCCACGCCGTGCGGAATTGAAATTTTAAAGCCCGGCAGTATGTTAAGCACGAACTCCGCAAAATCGTGCTCGAAAAAGCCCGCTATCACCGCAGGCACGGCTAATACGCCCATCGCGATGAGGGCAAAGCCTTTCGCCTCGTGCGGATGGTGTGAGTATTTTGCCTTACCGAAAAACACGAGCATTATCAGACGCACACTGTAAAACGTCGTCATCGCAGCGCCTGCAAACAGAAGCGCCCAGATAAAATACGCGTCCGCGCTCCACGCCGCTTCTAAAATTTTATCTTTTGAAAAAAAGCCCGCGAACGGATAAAATCCGCAAAGCGCAAGCGAGCCTATGCACATTAAAATCGCCGTCGGTCGCATAAACTTATATAATCCGCCCATATTTTGGATATTTAGATCGTCCTTCATCGCGTGCATTACGTTACCCGCGCCCAAAAATAGAAGTGCCTTGAAAAACGCATGCGTCGCCAGATGAAATAGCGCGATCCAATACGCCCCGAGTCCCGCAGCCACAAACATATAGCCAAGCTGCGAGAGCGTGGAGTAAGCGATGATTTTTTTAAGATCGTTATGAACCAGTGCCATCGATGCTGCAAAAACCGCCACGAAAGCGCCTAGGCAGACGATAAAGCCGCTTACTTCTGGCGCGAGCGCGAAAATAGAGTTTGCGCGGATTACCAGATAAACGCCCGCCGTAACCATCGTCGCTGCGTGAATGAGCGCGGATACGGGCGTCGGACCCGCCATCGCGTCGGCTAGCCAGGTATGGAATGGAAACTGCGCGCTTTTGCCCATCGCGCCGATAAATAAAAGCGCGGCGATCAGGGTTAAAATTTCAGGCTCCAAGCCCGCCGCGTTCGCAAATACAACTTCGTAGCGTAGCGAGCCAAAATTTAAATAGATCAAAAAAATTCCAAGCAGCATCCCAAGATCTGCGATGCGGTTCATTATGAAAGCTTCGTTGGCGCACCAGCTGTAACCCTCCCTATCATACCAAAAGCCTATTAGCAGCCACGAGCAGAGTCCGACCCCCTCCCAGCCGATGAAAAGTCCTAAAAAATTATCGCTCGTTACCAAAACCAGCATCGAAAATACGAAAAGCCCCAGGAAGCTGAAAAATTTAGCGAAGTTTTCATCATCCCACATGTAGTAGATCGAATACACGTGCACTACGCTGGAAACGATGCCTACTACCACCATCATCACCGCACTTACGCTATCTATGAGAAAGCTAAATTTTGCGTCCAAAAATCCGGTGCGTATGAAATCGGCTAAGCTTACGCTGATTAGGCGGTTGTCAGAGACGAGCTCCATCAAAGCAAGCGACGCGATAGTGCTTAAAATCACCAGCGCCGAGCAGATTACGCCAATAAACATCTTGTCTTTGGCGCGAATGAAAACGCCTGCGAAGATCGCCGAGGCAAGCGGTGCAAAAAGGGCGATTAAAAGCCACACAAAAACGGTATCAAGCATCCGGCCCGTCCTTGGAAGGATTTTTAAAATTTACGAAGCTGTCAAGTTCGATGCTGCCCGTTTTCTTATACCACAAGATGAGCAGCCCAAGCCCCACGGCCATCTCGCTCGCGGCGATCGCTACGATGAAAAGCGCAAAAATTTCGCCGTTTATGTTATCGTAAAATTTCGCCACGGCAACGAGGGCTAAATTTGCGGCATTTAATAAAATTTCGCTCGAAAAAAAGAGCATTATTAAATTCCGTCGCTTCATCATACCCGCAAGCCCGAGCCCAAACATCATCGCAGCGACGATCAGATAGTGATTTAGACCCATTTTATCCCTCGTTCTCTTCGTATGTCAGACTCGCGTCCATCTGCTTATGCGCAAGCACGATAGCGCAGATCATCGCCACGAGTAGCATCACGGCTACAAGCTCGAAAATCGCCAGATATTTCGTAAAGATAATCATCCCAAGCGCCTCGGTGTCGTCGGTGTTTAAAATTTTAAGCGTTTCTACGTTGTTCGCAACCACCGCGCCAAGCACGATAATCACGAGCAAAAATGCGATCACGCCGCTAAGCGCGAAAAATAGCCTTGCGCCCTTTTTCGGCTCGCTTACGTTTTTATCCGCGCCTAAAAACATCAGTGCAAAGCCGTAAAGCACGATCACGGCGCCCGTGTAAACTATGATCTGCACTACGCCTAAAAACTCCGCATCCAGCAAGAAAAAAAATCCGCTCATAAAAATCATGCCGCCGGCCAGCGCGCTAAGGGCGTAAAGGACGTTTTTGCTAAAAACGCTGATGCCGAAAAGCGCCAGGCAAACCGCGCTGAAAAAATAAAATGCAAGCGTTTGTATCATTGCTCCTCCCCCTGCGCAGCAGAATCTTCGGCGCATTGCGAGGCGGAATTTTCTTTGGAATTTCGGGCCGAATCAAGCGTAGAATTTTGAGCGCCCTCAGTAGAATTCTTTTTGGAATTCGCCTTGGATTTTTTGCCTCGCGCGGCGGAATTTCCCGCGTCTTGCGGAACGAAATTTTCTTTGGAATTCTCCGAAGAATCGTCGTCCGTAGCGGAATTATTTTTAAAATTTTCCGTAGAATCGCCGACAGAATTTTCAGCGTGCGGCGCAACGGAACTCTCTTTAGAATTTTCCGCAAAATTTTTACTATCCGTAGCGGAATCTTCGGCGCTTTGAGAAGCGGGGTTTTCTTTGAAATTCCGCGCCAAATCAAGCGTAGAATTTTTAGCGACAGCGGAATTTTCTTTAAAATTTTCGGCGTCCGCGGCGGAGCTTTCCTTTAAGCTTGCCCGCCCGGCGTCTTGCCGCTCGGCTGAAATTTCGCCCCTTAAGCCCGCGCCGCCTGAAAATAGAATTTTATCGCTAGCGACACCCTCTTTTTTAGAGCTTTCCGCGGCGCTTTTTAAATTTAAATCCGCGCTCTTTAAGTTTGGCTCGTCGCTTGCGGCGTCGCTTTTTATATAGGCATTCGGCGTCACCTTGATCCGCGCGCCTGCATTTTCATCCAGGCTGCCATAGCCCGCAAACTCCTGCGCCGCGCCATTTAAACATAAATTTTCGCCGCGAATCAAAAGATCCTCTTTAAAGCCGTAATACGCGCGCTGTTCGCTCGCAAGCTCATATTCGCAGCCGTGCACGATGGCGATCTCGGGGCAGACGTCCGCGCACAGCCCGCAGTAGACGCAGCGCCCTAAATTTATCGAGTAGTTATCTACCTTTTTGCGGCCGTCGGCGCCGAGGCTGGTCTCCATCGCGATGCAGTTTGCCACGCAGATCTTCTCGCACAAGCCGCATCCGATGCAGCGCTCGCTGCCGCTTTCGAGCAGGCGCATTAGTTTGTGCACGCCGCGGTATCTAGGCGGCATAACAAATTTTTCCATAGGATACCGAAGCGTGTGCGAGCCGCCGCGCTTAAACATATTTTTTAGCACCACCCACAGCCCCACGAAAAGCTCGCCGTTAAAGGTACGGGAGAGGAATCTGCGAAGCTTATCGCCGCCGGATTTAATCGGGGCTCGTTTATCGATCTGGATATATCTTGCCATCGCGCCCTCCTTAAACGATCGCTAGCGCGGTAATTAGCACGCAAGCAAGAGCTAACGGCATGCAGACTTTCCAGCAAAGCCCCATCAGCTGATCGGGGCGCAGATGCGGCCACGCCGCGCGCGCCCATAAAAAGCAGAAAAACACGAGGCTTGATTTTAATACCATCATAATGCCGCCGTGGATAAACCAAAACGCGTTAAATCCGCCCAAAAACAGTAGCGTCGTAACGACGGAGTAGGTTATGATATTAGCGTATTCGCCGATAAAAAACATACCCCAGCGCATTCCCGAATACGCCGTCCCCGCACCCGCTACGATCTCGGTTTCGTTTTCGGTAAGGCACAGAGGCGTGCGGTTGCACTCTACGAAAGCGGCGATCAGAAATAGCGCGAAGCAGACGGGCTCTTTCCAAATAAACCACTTGTCAATGCCGCCGCTTTGCGCGCTTACGATGTCGATGAGCGAGAGCGAGCCCGTGATCATCACGATAGGGATTAGGCTAAGGCCGTTTATCACCTCAAAGCAGGTGATCTGCAAAAATGCGCGAAACGCGCCTATAGTGCCCCATTTATTGTAGCTCGCAAGCCCTCCGATCAGCAGTCCGTAAACGCAGGTGCCGCTAGCTCCGAGCAGGAATAAAATTCCCACATTTATATCGCTTAAAATCGGCTGTATAGTCCGCCCACCGATAGTAAACTCCGGTAGCAGCGGCACCACCGAAAGCGCCACGAAAGCTCCCGTAGCCGAGATTATCGGCGCGATTTTGAAAAGAAGCTTATTCGCCCGCGCAGGGATAGCGTCCTCTTTGGTAAAAAGCTTTATCATATCCGCGCCCACCTGCAAAAGCCCCGCAGGCCCGACCATAGAGGGTCCGATCCTGCGCTGCATAAAGGCAAGCACCTTACGCTCGGCATAGGTCGCAAGCCCCGAGAGCAGCGCGATGACGGCTAAAATCACGAGCGCCTTTAAGACGGTGGCTACGAAATAAAATGCACTATCGCTCATCTGCCCTCTCCTTTGGAATTTGAAATTTTCTCGATTTTTACGCCGGCGTAGCGCGAGGTTTTGAAAAATATCTCGCCGCGCAGTTTCTCATCAAAATACGGCAGATACGCGCCGCTAAAGCCTAGATCGATCTTTACGCTAGCGACGATTTCGCGCTTTAAGCTTACGAGCCCGGTTGCGCCGCTTTCGCTGTTTTCATCACCGGCAGTATCGGCTTTACGCGCGCCGCTTGCACGATCCGCTTTTTTTGCATAACCGGCGCCGCCCTTGTCGCTTTCGTTGCTAGCAGCGCTAGTTTTGCCTGCGTCGCTAGTTTTTTCATTATGCCCCGTATCGTCTGCTTGATAAATTTTAACGACGTCGCCCGCGCTCACGCCCAAGTTTTCGGCGATGCTAGGGCTTAGATACAGCGCGCCCGCTTCGCCCAGAGCGCTGCTTGCGCCGCTAAATTTATTGAATTGATGCAGCGGATTCGCCTCATAGATTAAAATTTCGCCCTCGCCTGCTCTAAGCGGCGCGGAAGGCGAAATTTCAAACTCCTCCTCGCTAGCGACAAACTCCTCATTTCGCAGCTCATATCCGCGGTGGTTTGCGCCGCCGTTGTCGTAAAAATTTTCTAAATCGTCAAATTTAACCTGCTCAAAATCCGCGCCCAAGCTAGGCGTATAGCCGATCGCGTGCTCCGCGCAAATTCCCAGCGCACAGGCGATGTCGTTTAGCTCATATCCGCCGTAATCAAGCGCCGCATTCGTAGGCACTACGCGCTTGTCGTAGTTCGTAAACGTGCCCTCCTGCTGCACCAAGCTAGGGGCGTCCAGATCCGCTTCAAGCACGCCGAAACTTATATCGCCCGCTTCGTTATAGCCTAGCGTCTCGCCCGCGCTCATTTGCGCGCTAAGCTCACAGATGAGCGCGACGCCAAGGCTATTCGTGCGCGGCGGCACCACTAGCACTTTTAGCGGCGTGTAGCGCTGCACCAAACCCGCTAGACGCGCGAGCGTGGCGCTATTTGGCGTGCGGATAAAATCCTCGCCGATGATGAGCAAAAAACTCTCCTTTTTAGCCAAAAGCTCATCCACTTTCTGCTCGTCCAGCCCGAGCGCTGCGGCAAAATTTGAAATTTTACTTTCCGCGGGATTCTCAGAATTCTGCGCGGAATTTTTTACGGGATTTTCAGCGTTGCCGTCCGCGCTTGCGGAATTTTTGACACCGCTGGCACTCGCAACGTTCTTAGTGCCATTTGCCTCCGTAGAATTCTCAGGATTTCGCAAACCCGCGGATTTCTCGTCTAAATTTTGCTTCGCCGCGGCGCGCGAAATTTCAAATTCCGCCGCGAGTTTCGCATCCAGCCACTCAGGCAGATCGCGCCCGAACTTTTGCAAGATCCAAAGCAGTATCTGTGCCTCCAGCCCCGCGGCGTGTGGCTGATGGATGAAATTTTTGCTAAAACCCTTAATGCCCTCGTCGCAAAACGGATGAAAATAGATCCCGCTTGCTTTATTTAGCTTGCAGGCGCTGTTTACCGCATAGCCTAGATTTGGAGCGTCGCTGCGCAAAAACGTGCCGCAAACGACGATGAAATCGCTATTTTTAATCGTCTGCGAATTAGCGTTATAAAATTTCGTGCCGCTAAGCTTTGAAAATTCGCGCAGGAATTTTTGATACGCAAACGCTTCGTCGTTGATCAGAGCGAGCTTAAATTTTTGCCGCAAAAGCTCTAAAATTCGAGCTTCTTCATTGGTAATGAAGCTATTAAATTTAATATTTTTGATCTCGCCGTCCTCGATGCCGCGCACGATACGGCTAAAAACCGCTTCGTTTTTGCTCGCCCGCTCGTTTGAAAAATCCCAGCCGAAGCGCGCCCCTGCGTGCAGGACGCTAAAATTTATGTCGCTGCTAACGCGATAAATTTTTTCACGCGGCTCGCCTATGCCGCGGCGCTTGATCTCGTAATAAAGTAGCTCGCAGTCGCTACTGTGCGGATTAGAAGCGGGGATTTGACGCAGCTCCCAGGCGTTTGAGGCGTATTTAAATGCGCTCTCTACCAGAGCCCCCGTCGGGCAGACCGCCGCGCTCTCGCCGTAGTTTACGCAATCATCATTTTCATTTACTCGCGCGATTAGACTTTTTTGAAGCTTGTTCCACACGGCGTAGGCGTCTTTAGGCATCGCGTCCTTTTGCTCCTTACTAAGCGCGTCTCCGCCGCGTGGAACGAGCTTAAACGCATCTACGCCCAAGCGGTCCTTCGCGGCGGTGATACAGCGCTCGCAGACGATACAAAGGCTAGGATCATAGCTTAAATATCCCCAATCCTGCACCTCGCGCGCCGTATCGCGGATAGCATAGCTTTGGGTATTCGTGCGCATCAGATGGGCTAAATTTTGAAGCTCGCACTCACCGCTTTGATCGCAAACCCCGCACGCCATAGGATGGTTGATGCAATAAACCTGCGTAATCGCCTCGCGCTCGGCGTCGATCTCGGGGCTGCGGCTATAGATGACCATGCCGTCTTTGGCTTTGGCATTGCAGCTATAGACGCGCTTGCCGTCCGCTTCGACCATACAAAGCCTGCATGCGAGCGTCGGCGTACCGCCGCTTAGATAACAAAGCGCGGGGATAAAAACGCCGCAGCGACGCGCGACCTGCAAGATATACTCGCCCTCGTCGCACTCGCAAGTTTTGCCGTCTATCGTGATCTTTGCCATTTTAAACCTTAGAAATTTCTGCGAGTTCGAAATTATAACCGCCAAAGCCCTGCCCGCCCGAGCCCAAAAGCGCGATCGTGCCCTTTAGCTCCTCATCCAAAATAAATTCTTTTTCTAAATTTAAGTGCGGCGTTTTGATACGGACGCGATCGCCGCCCTTGATCTTTGCGACCATGCTAAAATACCTTCCGCCGATGAGTTTATCGTCCGCATCGTGTTTGAAAACTACGGCGCCATCGAAATTCTCAGGCTCTTTTAGAGGGCTTAAATTTGCCCGTCCTTGCGCGCCCAAATCCGCTTGCTCGCCGCGTAAGCTTAAAATTTTAATCCCGAACTTCGCCGCTATGAGAGATAGAAAGACTTTGATATTTTCGGCGTCGGGATGAGTTTTAATGAGCGCATCGTCGATCAAAAGTGCGTCGCAGCCGCTTTGGAGAAACTCCGCGATCTGCTCGATCTCCTCCTCGCCCACGCTGCTTTCGCCGCTTAGATACTCCGCATCCAGATCCGCAAAATATGCCTCGTCGCAAAAACTAGCGCAGATTAGCGCCAGCACGAAGCTTTGCGCGCCGATCTCGCATTTTATCAGCTCGCCTGGAAGATGCGGGTCTTGCAGCGGCGATACGCTTAAAATTTCAGCGCTCTTAAAACCTTCTGCAAGCGCGGGATTTTGCAAGCTAAGCAGCGACGCGAAATTTAAAATTTTCATCCTCTCCCCTTTTTGGCGACGACCATCCAATCGACCTGATTGTATCTGATAGAATTTAATAGCGTGGAATTTAGCCCCTCCACCAGATCGGCGCTTTTTTGAACCGCGCTGAAATCGCCCATCTCAAACATAAAGATCATCGTCTCGCCGCGAGCGGAATTTTTTAAAATTTCGCCCATGCGGTTTAAAAATTTATCGCCCAAATGCCTCAAATCGTAGCGCTTCATCGATCCACCTCGCCTAAAATGATATTCGTGCTGCCGATGATCGCCGCGGCGTCGGCAAGATACTGCCCGGGTAAAATTTCTTCATATACCGCGCAGTGCCAAAAGCTCGGCGTGCGGATCTTAAGGCGGTAGGGGCGACTTTCGCCCATCGAGCGAATATAAAATCCAAGCTCGCCCTTAGGGCTCTCGCTCGCGGCGTAAATTTCGCCCACGGGCGGGCGCAAGCCCTGCGTAACCAGCACGAAATGCTGCATCAGCGAGTAATTTTGCGTCATGATCTGCTCTTTGCTAGGATTTACGTAAGCAGGATCGATCGCTAAAATTTGCGGATCGCTTAGCGGATAGTGTTTCGCGCACTGGCGCAAAATTTTAAGGCTCTCGCGCATCTCCGCCATATAACACTTATAGCGCGCGTAGCAGTCGCCTTCGCTCGCATACGGCACGTCGAAATCAAGCTCGTCGTAGATGAGATAGGGCTCCTCTTTGCGGATATCCCACGCGTGTCCGCTAGCGCGCAGGCTCACGCCGCTACAGCCGCAGCTAAGAGCGTCTTCGTGCGAGATCACGCCCACCCCTTCGGTTCGCATCAGCCAAATTCTATTGGTATCGAGCAGATCTTCAAATTCTTTAATGTCGCTTGGAAATTCGTCGCAAAATTTCAACATCTCTTCTATCCAGCCCGCAGGCAGATCCAAAAATACGCCGCCGATTTTGATATTGTTATGCGTAAGGCGCGCGCCGCAGTATTTTTCTATGAGATCGAGTATGTATTCGCGCGAACGAAAGCAGTAGAGAAATACCGTCATCGCGCCGATATCAAGCGCGTGCGTACCCAAAAACAGAAGGTGCGAGCTGATACGATTAAGCTCCAGCAAAATCGTGCGGATGATCTGCGCGCGGCGCGGCACTTCGATGCCGCATAGCTTCTCGTCCGCGACGCAAACGCCATACTTGTTCGAGCCTGAACTGCCGTCATCGACGCGCTCCGTTACGTGCACGAACTCCGACCAGATCCAATTTTCTCCCATCTTTTCGCA
>CAUONQ010000010.1:0-12812 GCA_963456995.1 uncultured Campylobacter sp.
TCCAAAAATCGCTTAATTCAAAATCGCCGCGACAATCCTAAGTCCGCAAAAGTGCGCTTTGCGTACCGCTCCAGCCTGCAATTATCCAGGCTGCGACGGGTTTTAAATTCACGACGCAAAGACCGTATTAAAAATTTAAAGCTTGTCGTAAATTTAAAATTTTACCGCAGGGCCGCGGTAAAATTTCATGCAGGCAAAATTTCAAAAATCATAAAATTTCAAGAAATTCTTTGAAGATATATTTGCTCTCGGTAGGCCCCGCGCTGGCTTCTGGGTGGTGCTGTACCGAAAATACGGGATAGTCTTTGTAGCGCACCCCCTCGATCGTGCCGTCGAAAAGATTTCGGTGCGTGATCTCGCAGATCTGCGCGATCGTTTCTGGGACGTTGTAGTTGTGGTTTTGCGCGGTGATCTCGATCGATTTGGTGCGCAGATTTTGCACGGGGTGGTTTGCGCCGTGCTGGCCGAATTTCAGCTTATAGGTCTCATATCCCATCGCATTGCTTAGCAGCTGATGACCTAGGCAAATCCCAAAAATCGGCACGCGCGCTTCGACCATCTTTTTGATCTGCGCGATCTCCTCTTTAAGCATGCGAGGCTCGCCGGGGCCGTTTGATAAAAACACGCCGTCGATCTGCCCCTCTTTAAGCTTAGCGATCAGCGCCTCCGCTTTAACGTCGTGCGGAAAAACCTCGACGCCGAGCCCCAGATCGCAAAGCTCGTTTAGGATGTTTCGCTTGACGCCGTAATCGATCACGGCTATCTTTTTACCGCAGCTTACGGGCTGAGCGTAGCTTCCGCACTCGGCGTTCCAGCGACCCGATGTGTGCTTATACGGCGCCTTCGTGCTTACGATGCTTACGTAGTTGATCTCCTCTATGCGCGCAGACTCGCTAAGCGCCTTTTTAAGAGCCGCCTTATCGCTAATCTCGGTAGAGACGAAGGCGCGCAGACTGCCCTGATCGCGCAGCATCTTGGTTAAAAATCTAGTGTCGATATCGTAAACGCCGAATTTTCCGTTTTGCAGAAAATAATCTTCTAGGCTCATCTGCGAGCGAAAATTTGAAGGCTCGTTGTTAAAATTTCTTACGAAAATTCCGCTTGCGTGGATTTTAGAGCTTTCTTTGTCGTTTTCGTTGATACCTACGATACCGATCTCGGGCATCGTAAAGATAATGAACTGCCCCGCGTAGCTCGGATCGGAGATGATCTCTTCGTAGCCGGTGGCGGAGGTGTTAAACACGAGCTCGCCGAATGCGCTACCGCCCTTGCCGAACGCCTTGGCTTGCAGATAGATGCCGTTTTCTATGTAGATATACGCGTTCATTACAGCATGCCCCGTTTTCTTAGCTCCTCTTCGTAGAGCTTTTCAAACACAAGCTCGTATTCTTCGGTACCGGGGATTAATTTTTGCTTGTAGCCCTCGATCTTTTCATAGACCTCGTCCTCGATCTTTTGGTAGCTTTTCAAATACTCCTCGATCGCGTTATAAATTATCGTCTTTAGCCTGTTTTCCGAGACTTTGTAATCGATCAAATTTTTCTTCCAGACGGTTTCTAAAATTTTATGCGATATGGTGCCGTAACGATCCTCGAAATTTAGCTCGAAATTCTCCTCGTTTGCGATGTGGCGTTTGATGAGCCAAAACATATCTTTTTTATTCACGCTCATCTCATCTAGCTCGCTTATGCGCTCATCTATCAGCTCGTTTGTGCGCTCGTCTATCGCTCTTTCTTTTTGCAGATCGGCTCTTATGATCTCATCCGCTTCCTTCGCGACGGGCTCTATGCCCGCACCGAGCGTAACGCAGCCCGAGTTTAGCAGATCCAGCGCTATTTTATGCGCGATATATGGCACGTGTGGTAGTCGTATTCGCATGATCGTTCCTTTAAATTCAGTTCTATGAGCGGTCGCGCCGCCCGCAACGGGTGAAATTTTAAAATTCCGCCCGATTTTATAAAATTATCGTATCGCTTCTTTCGGGACTGGTAGAGATAAAGCCCACCTTCGCGCCGCTTAACTCCTCTATTTTGCGGACAAAATTTTGCGCGTTTTGCGGCAGATCCTCAAATTTTGAAATTCCCTTGACGCTGTCCCAGCCCGGCATCTGCTCATAAACCGGCTCGGCAGCTTCCAAATCGATCGGAAAATAATCGATCTCCTCGCCCTTGTAACGATACGCGCGGCAAATTTTAATGCTCTCAAAGCCGTCTAGGACGTCAAGCTTCATAAGCGCGAGCTTGTCGATGCCGCTAAGGCGCACGGCGTATTTCGTAGCCACTCCGTCGAACCAGCCGCATCGGCGCGCCCTGCCCGTCGTGGTGCCGTACTCTTTGCCGATCTCGCGCATCGCCTCGCCTTGCGAGCCTTTATCCTCGGTAGGAAACGCGCCGTTGCCCACGCGGGTGGTGTAGGCTTTTAAAATTCCCATCACCGTGCCGATATCTTTCGGCGCAAGCCCGAGCCCGCTGCAAGCCCCGCCCGCGATAGTCGTCGAGCTCGTGACGTAAGGATAGGTGCCGTGATCGATATCAAGCAGGCTTCCTTGCGCGCCCTCTACGAGCACGCGCTTGTCGTAATCAAGCGCCTTCCACAGCATATGCGTGGTATCGGCGATGTATGGCTCGAGCGCGCTTTTATAGCGCTTTAGCTCATCGTAAATTTCAAGCTTGCTAGGAATTTTAACCCCCGCTTTTTCAAAAACGCTCTCATGCGAAGCAAAATCGCGCGATAGCGCCTCGGCAAGCCTTTCGGGCTCTAAAAGCTCCGCTACGCGGTGTCCCGTACGCGCGATCTTGTCGGCATACGCAGGTCCTATGCCTTTGCCGGTAGTGCCGATCGCAAGCTCGCCCTTGCTCTTTTCGCGCGCCTGATCGATCAGCGAGTGGTACTGTAAATTTAAAAACGCCTTCTCGCTTATGAAAAATCTGCCCTTTAAATTTTCAAACTGCGCCATCTCGGTAATCAGCACGTCGGGGTTGATAACGACGCCGTTTCCGATGATGTTGATGATATTTTTATGAAGCACGCCGCTAGGTACCAGATGCAGCGCAAATTTCTCGCCGTTTATAACGATGGTGTGGCCTGCGTTGTGCCCGCCGCTGCTGCGACATACGAAATCGTAATTCGCGCTTATCATATCTACGATCTTGCCCTTACCCTCATCGCCCCATTGGGCGCCGATGACTACGTCAACTTTACTCATTTCTCATCCTTTTGCATAATTTTTTCTATCAAAGCATCCACTAGCAGCGCAAAGCCGCTGGATTTTAGCCCGTCAATCTCGTAATTTCCGCCATTGCAATACACCGCGCCCGCGTCTAAAAATCTAAAAAATAGCGCGTCGTAATAGCGCATTTTAGAGTAATACAGCAGCGAAACACAGATACGCTCGTAATCCACGCCCAGGCTTAAAATTTCATCCAAGCAAGGCACGAGCTCTTCAGGCACCTGCGTGCGCAGAGCCTGCACGTCCTTTAGCGACGTGGCGCGAGCCGTAGCATCCAGCCAAGGCAAATTTTGCTCAAGCAGCGTCTCAATCTTGCCCTTTTCAAAAATTTCAAGCGGCAGGTTTAAAATTTCGCAAATCTTTTTCGGAATTTCGATATTGCTTAGCTGAAGCGCGGGCACAAGATCAAATTCTTTAAAAAATTCCTGCGCGATTTTAATCGCAAGGGGCAAATTTTTCTCTCCGATCAGCTCCGCGCCGATCTGATAAAACTCGTCGCTTGGGTATTTGAAGGTAGGTTGCACGTAAAATAGCCGCCTTAGCTTATCGTCTTTCAGCCGCTTGCGCACGATACGCACGACATCCACGGTGCTGTCTGCGCGAAGCGCGAGCTCGTGGTTTGTGGGATCGGAGAGCTTAAGAAGCTTTTGCGGCGCGACGCTTAGGTGCTGATGATATGAAAAATATGGCGTTAAAATTTCGCTAAAGCCGTTTTTAACGAGGATTTCGCTCGCTTTATTTTCCAGCTCGCGCTTGAGCTGCGCGCTCTTTCCGAAATACAGCCTCGAGCCGTTTGGTATCTCGTGATCGAAATCGGCGCTAACGCTATCTATCATGCTGCCTCCAAATCGCTTATGAACTGATTCAGCCGCGTTTTAAAGCTCTGAATGAAGCTTACTAAAGCGCGGTAATCAAGCGAAAGAATATCTAAAATTTGCTTACGTATTTCTGTATTTAGCGCAAATTTCTCGCTGCCCGCGCTTTGAGTTTTGTTTAAAATTTCGCCAAATTTTGCTCTAAAGCCTTCAAACTCTCCAGGGCTCAGATCGCCCGCATCGGCACGCGAAACGAAGCTTAAAGCAAGCTCTTTGTAATCAAGCGCGTTTAAAAAGCTGATAAACTCATCTTTGTCGATGGCTGCGAGCTTGGGCGTATCTTTAAAGCGCGCGATGAAAGCGTCTATCTCCCTGCGATCCAGCGCTTTTGCGATAAAATTTCCCTGCAGATAGTTAAATTTTAGATTATTTAAAAGCCGCAGCGACAGCGCGTTTTCGATCCCTTGAGCGCCGAGAGCAAATCCAAACTCCCGCTTTAGCTTGCCCGTGATCTCCACCATCGTTCGGATAGCATTTTTTTTCTTGCCTATGTCAAGGCAGAGCTCGCGGTCGATTTTAACGATATCGAAAGGCTGGGCATTCAAGAATGGGATATTATTTTTATTTGCACTATTAAGAGCAAATTTAATCCCAAGATCTGCATAACGCCCACGCGCAGGGGCGAATTCCTTAAAATTTTGCTCGCTAAAATCGGTTATCTCAAACATCAACTCGCCTTTTGCATTAGCCCTGTCTCGCAAGCTGTGAGCTACGAAATCGTAAAATTCGTCGTTTGTAAGCACGGCTAGACTCACGTTTATCGAGCAATTTGCGCCAGTTTGAGCGTTAAATTCCATCATCTTTGAAAACGCAAATTTTGAGATTGGCAACTCAAATCGAGGCTCGCTTAATATCTGCGCAAAATCCTGCGGGGCAAGAATTCCGCGCTTTCCGCGATCCCAGCGTAAAAGCAGCTCATATCCGTAAATCTGCGCGCCGCTAATGATCGGCTGATAGAGCACGAAAAACTCCCCCTCTTCGATCGCTGCAGCAATCCCTTCTTCGCTAGGTCCATCTGCTTCGGCGCGCTCAAAGATGCAGTAGCGGTTTTTGCCGCTCGTTTTAGCGCGATACATCGCCCTATCTGCGCGCGATAAAAGTCCTGGAAAATCGATCTTTTCGCTGCCGTCGTAAAACGCTGCGCCAACGCTGATGCTTGCGCTAATTTCGTTGCCTTTGAGGTTAAATTTCATCTTTGAAATTCCAAGCAGACGGTCTAATAGTACATGCGCGGCATCCTTGCTTTGCAAATCGCCAATGATAGCGCCAAACTCATCGCCGCCTAGGCGCGCTAAGATATCACCTTTGCGCAGCAGTCCGCTCATCGCCTTTGAGATCGCTTGTAAAAACATATCGCCGACCTCGTGCCCGTAGGTGTCGTTGATCGCCTTAAAGCCGTCAAAATCTATGAAAAGCACCGCCATAAGCTTGGAATTTTCGCCCGAGTTTGTGGTAAATCTCTGCGCAGCCTTCATAAAATACACTCTATTTGGAAGCCCGGTAAGCGCGTCGTGATGGGCGATCTTGGCTAGCTCGCTCTCTTTTTGCTTGATCTGCGAAATTTCGGTAAACATCAAAATGAAATTTGAAGTAAGCGAAAAATCATCCTTTATCGCAATTGCCGTAAATAGCGCAGGAAAGGTGCCGCCGCCTCTTTTTAGTCCGTAAATTTCATCTTTATAGGAGGTCTGTTTGCCGACGAGATTTTTTCTAATCCTCTCCATCACGTCTGCCCCGCCCTCCGTAGGAGCGAAGAAATTTGGAATTTTGCCGATGGTTTGGCTTTCGCTATAGCCGGTGATTTCGTAAAAGGCGTTATTAGCGCGCAGCACGCGGCCGCTCTCATCTGTGATTAAGATCGCCTCTAGCGAGCGCGAAAATACGTTAGCGTTTAAATTTAACTCCAGCTCCGTCTGCTTGCGCGAGCTGATATCTTCAAGCGTAGTTTTTACAAGGCGCGAGCGAGAGCCGTGCTTTTCGGTGACGTAGCCTTGCATACTGATCCAAGTATAGGCATTAGCGGCGTTTCGCAGACGGAATTCGCAGCTAAAATCGCTCCTAAGCCCAGCGGTGCATTCGCGGATCATTTTATTGAAATTCTCTAAATCCGCGAAGTAAATTTCATAACTGAACTCCCCAAAGCTCATCGCAGTATTTAGCCTTTTGCCGCGATTTTTTAAAATTTTAAAGTAATTTTTATCAAACGACAGCGTCTGCTCGTCAAGATCGATTAAGCAGGTGCAAAAATTCCTAGTCTCGATTACGGTGCGATAAAAGTCCAAATCCTCCTGCAAGCCGCGGATCGCCTTAACATCGTCATCGATATTTTGAAAATAAAACGCAGCCCTGGCGGCGGACTTTTTGACATAGATGCTCACTTCGTAGCTATAGCGGATATTGTCATTGTGGCGAATTTTATAGCTTTGAGAAAAGCTTAGCTCTTCTGCGGGCATATCGGCTAAGCGGTTTAAAATTTCATTTTTAGCCTCATTCGCGTCCTTTTCATCCAGCAAATCCCATAGCCTTATCTCGCCGCTTAAAAACTGCGCCGCTTCGTAGCCCCAAAGCTCTTTTATATTTTTGCTAGCATCTACGATCTTGCCCGAAGTGTAGTCAAACACGAGCGTAACGATAGGCGCGTGATTTAAATACTCATATTTTTGCTTAGTTTCATCGTAAAATCTGCGATATTTTGACGCATCGAGCACCACAAAAAGGGTTGAAATTTTACTTCCGTCGCGGATATAAGATTTTTTAACATAGAGGTCTTTAACGCCGTTTTTGGTTTCTTGGCGGGTTACGACGTAGTTTTCTTTGACGTAGTTTGCGCGCTGGGTTTGATAGGCGTGATCGTAAAACGAGCCTGCTTGCAGCGCGAAGATATTCCGTCCCACGACGTCATCGCCGTAAAGCTCGCGTGCGCCGTTGCTAGCGCTTTCGATCGTGCCTGCAACGTTATCGATGCTAAGCACTGAAAGAGAGCTGTATTTTAGCGCATCTTTAAAGCTGAGGCTAAAATCGCCGTGGCGCAGATTAGACTTCAAAACCTCATCTATGGATTTAGAAATTTCTAAGACGGAGCTTAGCGGATTTAGCGCTTCTATATCGCGAATTTTGGAGTGATAATCCCCTTGGCGCAGAGCGTTTTGAACTGCCGCAAGCGGGATAAAAACGCGCTTTTTTAAAAACGTAAAATTTGAAATTAGAAGGATTAAATAAGCTAAAATCGCTGCTGCTAGCGCTACGACGATAAAATCGTCTGCGCCCAAAAAATAGCCAGCTCGTTCGCGAGCCATTACGAAATTATCTCCAAATTTCGTAAGATAGGCAAAGCTTAGCCCAGATTCGTCTTCGAAGCTTACCACTTCGCCTAGGCGCGAAAAATCAAAATCCTGCCCTAATATATCGGTTGCGCTGCCAGGAGCGTTAAAAAATTTACCTTCCGCGTTAAAGACCAAAATATCTCCCAGCGAAGAAAGCCTGGCAATCGGTCTGGCGGTGTTGGCAAAGCCTAGTAGATACGAATCAACGTTTACGCGCTTGATTAAAAAATACCGCCACGCCCCATCCATCATCATATAGCGCGATACCCATTCATCCTTTTTTAGCTCGCTTGCGATATCCGCAAGCCGTATCTCGCCAAGATCCGAAATGCGCGCATCCGATGAAAAATGTGCTAAGCTCTCCTGCTCCGCGCCGTGGGCGCGCATATAAAAAATAGCGTCAAATCTATGAGAAGATTTTACGACGTTACGGATCAAATCCGCATAAAGCTCGCTTTGCGCAGCCTCATGCCTTGCGTCCAAAGAAAGGATAGTTTCTTTTAAAATTTCAAGCTCGCTAAAAAGCGACTCGTCGGTATTTTTAAGTAAAGTAATCGCCGTGCGCGTCCGCAAATCAAGCTGCGTAGCGATCCTAGTGCGCAAAAAGCTAATCTCACAAACTACTACAAGCGTAAGTAGCGCAGCGCCTAGAATCAAGGCGGCGTTAAATCTTTCGGTAACGAAGTCTTTTTTGTTTTTCATGCCAAATTCCAAATTTTGCAGGATTTTAGCAAATTTCGTTTTAAAGCCGATTTAAGCTTTGATTTTCGCTCCGCGCGCGCTCAAAAAATGTATGATCAAAAGCACCGCAAAGCTAAAGATAAGCATCAGCGCCGAATATGCGTGAGCCTGCGCAAAATCGAGCGTCTCAGTCGCTTCATAAATCGCGATGGAAGCGACCTTGGTCTGCTCGCTCACGCTGCCGCCGATCATTAGCACGACGCCGAACTCACCCATAGTATGCGCAAAGCAGATCACCAAGGCGCTAAGCAGGGAGTGGCGTATCGCGGGTAACGCGACGCGAAAAAGCTTGGAAAAATAGCTCTTATCCAGCGAGTCGCACGCCCAAAAAAGCGAGCGCGGAAGCGAGCGAAAGCCCGAAACTAGCGGCGAAAACATAAACGGCAGCGAGTAGATACAGCTCGCGATCACGAGCCCGCTGAAATTAAATACGAGCCGAAGCCCGAAGTGTTTGTCGAAAAACTCCCCTAGCACCGAATACGGCGATAAAAAAACGAGCAGGTAAAACCCTAGCACCGAAGGCGGCAGCACTAGCGGAAGCGAGATGATCGATTCGATCACGCTTTTGCCGCGGAAATTTTTTCTCGCCATAAAAAACGCGAGCGGCACACAGACGATAAACAACGCGAGCGTCGTTAAGCTCGCAAGCTTTAATGAGACGAGAAACGGCGTGTAATCAAGCCCTTTTAGAATTTCAAACATTTATCCTCCGAGCTGAGCCGCTGGGCCAAAACTATAAAATCTTAAAAGCCTAGCCCTGCTTTAAAATTTATAGACAAAGCTAGATAGAATTTGCACAAACCTCATAGTCATAAGGCCTTGCAAAATGAAATTTTTAAAAATTCTGCGCAAGCTAAAGCGAGCGGAATTTTATAAAATTGCTTGGCTAATAAATTCCTTCAAGCGTGCGAATTCCACTGAGCTTTTAAGCTCGCCAAACTGGCAAATTTTTTAAGACCACGTTACCGAGCTAAATTCCAAAAAGCTTCACTAGACTTTAAAACTTGAGCGGGCAGGATTTATCTGAGCGCAAATTTCACGCAAGATATAGCCAAACGGCGTTCTCCGAACAACTTAGCGGAATTACATTGAGCCCGACAAAACGAAATTTTAAAATTTCGCAAACTTAAAAGACCGGGTTAATGAAACCTTGCCACAGATTATTAAGCGAGTTTAACACGCAAGCTTCGGGCCATTAGAGCTTTTCAAATTTCAAAGCTACAAAATCCAGGCAAAATTCTAAATCTAAAAATTTAAGTTTTTGCGAAGCTTCACATTAAATTTTTACCAAGATCGCGCGATAGAATTCGTGCAGCTCCTGCCAAAAAAGTAAGCTAAAAGTCGCTAAATTTAAAAATAAACCCACCGCACCAATCAATAAATTCAAAGAAGGAATTTAATGGCACCGGCCCGCGCAAAATCTAAAATTTAAAGCTTAGCCCCCATGCTCTCTAATCTCGTGTTGCGGTTTTACTCTAGCCTGCGTTTAAAATTTGTGTTTCATGAAAATCTAAGCGCGATGCGAATGAAATTTTAAAACCTCCCCGTATTTTGCGGGCAAATCTAGCTAAAATTTCGCAAAATTCCTCGTTTAAATTCCACGTAAAATTCCATAAGAGTCTACATTTAAATCTCTAATCTAGTTGAAGTTTCTCACCCAGGCGCGCCCAAGCTTGCCTACAAGTTTAAATTTTACGCAGAGTGATATTAAAGGCTTTGGCGCCTGTTTTGACCTCGTCGCCTACTTGCAAGCCCTCGGCTTCCGTATTGCTTAGCACCACTTCGCATAGCTGGCTGCCGATCGCCACGACAGCTACTTTGACCCCGTCGCGTGCTTGCAAATCGACAATCTTGCCCACGAAAGAAAACTTCTGAGAGCCGTTTGTTTTAAGAAAAATTTCCTCCGGCGTACCGGTGCGGACGATCCTGCCGTCCTTCATCTCATAAACCCGCTTGCAAAGCCTATAAATCTCACTCACATCGTGGCTTACCAAAATCACGGTCTGATGAAACTGCTCGTGGATTTTTAGCAGATACTCTTGGATTTTTTCGCGCATCGTAAAATCAAGCGCCGAAAGCGGCTCGTCAAGTAGCAAAATTTCAGGCTCTTGCATCAGTGCGCGAGCAAGCGCTACGCGCTGCTTCTGTCCGCCGCTAAGACCCTCGACACCAGATTTTGCAAACTCGCTAAGCTCTAAAATTTCAAGCAGCATCGCAGCTTTTTGCGGATCGTTTCTGGCAAAAAGCAGATTGCCTGTCACGCTCATATTCTCAAAAAGTGCGTAGTCTTGAAACAAAAAGCCGATCCTGCGCTTGCCCGCACTTAAAAATTCGGCGCCTTCTTGCAGCACACGATCGCCGTCTTTTATGCTACCACTATCTGCGCGCAAAAATCCCGCTAAAATGCGCAGCAGTGTAGTCTTACCGCTGCCGCTGCGCCCATATAGGCACACAAACGAGCCTTTGTTAATCTCTAAGCGAGCATCAATCGAGAAATCATCACTGATTTTTTTCTTACAATCAATCGTTATCATATTTTTCTATATATATCGCAGTGGCGCTAATGTATGCGAAAACCTCGTCGCCCTCGCGCAAAGCAAGCTCCTGCGCAGAATGCGCGCTAATGAGCACATCAAAGCTTATCTTGCCTTCAAACCTGAGCGCGCATAGAATTTCACCCAAGCTTAGGCTCGTAATCTTGCCGTGAATTTCATTTTCGCTAGATATACCACTTAGGGCCTCGTGAGATAAAAGCACATCGGTGCTTTTAAAGCCCACGTAAACTTCGCTGCCCACCTTAAGCTCGCTACTTAGCTGCAGAAATACGCCACGCAGCTTGATGCCGCCCGCGATAAATCCTACTGAATGGATGCCGTCTTTTTGTAAAATTTCGTTGATTCTCGCTCTAATCATTAAAACTCGTATCCGTATTTAGCAAAGATCGCTCTGCCCTTATCGCTTAGGATAAAATCATAAAACGCCTTGGCTTCGGCATTGTCTTTGGCGCGATTTAGCACGACCATGCCTTGAGCTATCGGCTCGTACAGCTTAGTGTCGACCAAGACGAAATTTTCGCCCTCTTTGCAAGGCTTATCGTTACAGCCGTCCTTTGCCATCTTAGGCGCATACATCGCGCTGGCCGCGATAAAGCCGACGTCGGAAGCTTTAAGCGCTTGCGAAAGAGCCTCGCCGATCGATTTTGCTTCTACGATTTTGCCTTTGATCTCATCGTAAACTCCCGCTTTTTTGAAAGCTTCCACGCTTGCAGTGCCGTAAGGAGCAGTCTTTGGATTTGCTATCGAAATCGTTTTGACGCTAGGGTCTTTTAAAGCTTCAAGCCCCTTGCTAAGATCTACACCGCGCACGCTAAACATCGCGACCTTGCCCTTTGCGTAGGTTTTGGCAGGCGCCGTCGCAAAGCCCTCCTTATGCAGATCGTCTGCAAATTTCATATCCGCCGCCATAAAAATATCAAACGGCGCGCCGTTTTTGATCTGCGTGCTAAGCGCACCGCTGGCGCCCAAGCTCACGTTTAGCGTGGTTTGCGGATGCAGCTTGGCAAATTCCGCCTTGATCTCGTCAAACGCATACGTCGTGTTCGCAGCTGCTGCTACGCTGATCTCGCCCGCGCTAAGCGCGCCTGCGGTTAAAATTCCTAAAAGCACTGCTTTTAACTTCATTTTATGCCTTTCGTTTCGGCTCTCGCCGAGAATTGAATTGTATCTAAAATTTTAAATTTACGCCTTAAATTTTAAAATTTTGAGCACCCAATTTCACCCTATTACGCGCCAATAATGATCTCGCTAGGCTCGATGATCGCCGTTACCTCATCTCCTACTCCTAGAGCCATCGCGGTGGCAGATTCTCGCGTGATGATCGCAGTGATGTTTTGATGCGAGCTCATGCCTAGACAGATCTCTGCGTTTACCGCGCCGATTTTGACCTCGCTAATCGTGCCTTTGATTTTATTCGTCGTGCTAAGTTTTAGCTTCTCCGAGCTTCCTTTGGCAATGATGACGCTTGGAGCCTTGAATAAAAACAGCACATCCTTGCCAGCCTTTAGCCCTAAATTCTTTTCGCTCTCTACGGTTACCGTCGCGCATAAAATTTCGCCGCCTGCGAGTTTAGCCATGATTTGAGAATTTACAGCGCCTGTTTGAACATCCGTAATCTCAACGCTTAGCTGATTGCGTGCAGAAAGCTTCATACCGATCTTCTCTAAGCTTAAAAGGCTCTCTTCGGTGATCTCGTCAAGCTTTAAAATTTCACTCAAAAACGTCTCGCCTGCGTGGCTGATAGCATCATAGGCGCGAATCAGCTTGTGAGCGTAGGGGGTAAGCTCCGAGCCGCTATTTTTCTTAGTGCCTTGAGTGCGGACGATGAGCGGCTTTTTGCTCGCGTTGTTGATTAAATTTAACGCATCCCAGCCGTTTTTATACGACACTCCTACGATCTCTGCGGCCTTTGTAATACTTTTAGTCTCATCTACGGCCTTAAGCAGCTTAATGTGCTTGGCCAGAAGCGATGTTTCCTTACCAAGCAGGAATTCCAAAGCAAATTTTGCGTCCATTTTCATCCTTTCTTATTTACTTTCGCGTGATTTTATAATATATCCTCTGATATATTTCTTAAAGAGCCATAAGC